>NZ_JFHO01000001.1:0-31097 GCF_000724705.2 Acidiphilium sp. JA12-A1 | reverse complement strand
ACGCAGATCGGCAATGAGTGGTTCACCTGGTTCCGCACGCGGTCCTCGAAGAACCGGATGAACTTTCTTGATCTGCTCCGTGCCGGGCATACCGATTACGTGCTCAATGACGCGGCCTACACCTACATGCGCGATCATGGTCTTCCCGCCGCGACGATCGCCCTTCTGGCGGCGAGCCCACAGACTCGGTTCGCTGATCAGCCGGCGTGGACGGCTTTTCTCGAGCGGCTCGGCTTCACCGCATTGGCGGTCACGCCTAACCCAGTGCGGGTTGCCACAGAAGCGGCGCTATGGGGCAGCGTTCAGGCGCATGAATTTCTGTGCGATGCCGTTATTCTGAGCGACGACGCCGGACAATTCAATATCGGCCGGCACGCGTTGTGCTGGGTCCACGCGGAACGGCTGGTGCATAAACTGGACACGTTCAACGACCAGCATCGCGCCGCTCAAACGCGGGTTCGTGGCCTGATCTGGGATTTTTACGCGGACCTCAAAGCGTACCAGCAAAAACCGGGCAAGCGGCAGGCTCGGGCGTTACGGACCCGCTTCGACCGTATCTTCCTCTGCCGCACCGGCTTCGTGACGCTGGACCGTCTGCTGGCGCGGCTGCACGCCAACAAGGCCGAACTACTGATGGTGCTGGAACGGCCGGAAATCCCGCTCCACACCAATGGTTCGGAAAACGACATCCGCGGTCACGTCACGCGGCGGAAGATCAGCGCCGGAACCCGGAGTGAGACCGGCCGGGATTGCCGCGACGCGTTCCTGAGCCTCGCCAAGACCTGTGACAAACTTGGCATCGCGATCTGGGATTATCTGGGTAGCAGGTTCAAGGTGGTGGGGGCCGCGATCATCGCGCCGCTCGACTTCTACGTCAGAGCCCGCCTCCGCCCCACCTAACCAGTATCCGCGACAATTTCTTCGTTCCCGCCACCTGCTCGATCGTTGGCCTGCTGACCAAGTCGAACTCGGGTTACCCACCCTTTTGCCCCTCTTACATATAATTCTTGCAAGCCCCTACACTCGCCGGCTTTTATGAGAACACTGTCCTCGACATCGTCAAACGCGACCGAACGGCCCGGCGCGCCGCTTAATCAGCCGTCCTTAGTATGGTTGGGGGTAGCAGCAGGTTAGGGAGATCGGTCCGCAATGACTCAATCAAAGCAGGTTTTCTCCGATGCCTCGGGCATGTTTCTGTTTGCCGGCTTCCCGGTGACAGATTACCCCTCGGCCCGCGCTTGGTACGAGCGCTTGTTGGGTTGTCCCCCTGCGTTTCTACCCAATGAGATCGAGGCCGTGTGGGAGCTTGCGGAACATCGGTACGCTTTTATCAAAGTGCTTCCTGAACACGCCGGGCACGCGTTTAATTTATTCTTTTTAAATGACCTCGACGGCTTCATCGCGCAAATTACCGCGCGCGGATTGACACCGGCCGTCCGCGAAACCCTCCCGGATGGGGTGCGCAAGGTCATTTACCTGGACCCTGACGGCAACCAGATCGGATTCGGGAGTGCCTCGGTGGAGCCCTAAGGCACCGGCCCGGCTCTCGCTTCGCATGCATCGGCCACGTTCCCAAGCGTGCATAATCCTCTAGTTATCCTTGGATGTCTGTTGGCCGCTTTTCAGCACACGTCGGTCTTTGAAACACGGCTCGTGCGCGTTCTACATTCGCGCGGATGACACAAAGCTCGGCATGATCATTGACCGCGCCCATCGCTTGCATAAAGGCGTAAACAGTGGTCGGTCCCACGAAAGACCATTGGCGCCGCTTGAGCGCCTTGGCCAGCGCCGCGGCAGCTTCTTGTGGCTTCACGCTTTCAATAGGCTCGAAGCTCCAGACGAAGGCCGAAAGCGAGCCCGCTTCGGCGATCAGGTCTTGGGCGCGACGCGCATTGTTGATAACCGACTCGATCTTGCCGCGATGGCGGACGATGCCTGCATTTTGTAGCAAGCGTTCGACATCCTTGGGGCCGAACCCGGCTACCGCCTCGAAATCAAACATCTTGAACGCCGTACGGAAATTCTCGCGCTTTTCAAGGATCGTGCGCCAACTCAGCCCCGACTGGAAACCTTCGAGACATAGCTTCTCGAACAGACGCCGGTCGTCTGCCACAGGAAATCCCCACTCGGTATCGTGGTAGCGCTGGTAATCTGGGGTCGCAGCGCACCAACTGCACCGTGGCTTTCCATCGGATCCAATCGTCGTCTCATTCATGTTTGACGCCTTGCTGTTGAGGGTTCTGGTTCCGGGAAGCGCTCGATGTGCAAAGCTGCCGCGGACCGGCCCAGAGGCTTCTCCGCTGGGCTGGCGAAGCCGACTGCGATCATAGCGGGCGCGGTTTTCGACAGTCCACATCGGAAGCTCATGCGAACCGACGACGCCGTCAGGGAACGACAAATCATTCCAAGGACTCAAGTTGATCTTGGACGGACACTGAGATGAAGTCGCCAGAAATTCGGCGCGACTGCCTTCTCCAGGTGGCTCCAAGAACCGGCGAAAAAAAATGGCGGCCATTGAGGCCGCCAAGTTTAGGGAGGAAACGTCCAAAATGCGAGGCAGAGCCTCACATGTGATCGATATAGCGCTACAGGCCGACGTTGCCACATAAATTTTGTGCAATGCAGCACTGCCGCATGCCATATCCATGAACTTCGGGATGGAACTGGAGGTGCCAGCTGGGAAGTGGCCACGCCAGAAGGCAACAGGGCGACAGCGGTCGTCATTCCTTGGACGTGACGGGGCCGTACGCTGAGCAGCAGGCTGCAAAGACGGTGCCGCGCAGCCACCGATGCGCGGGGTCAGCGTCCATGCGGGGATGCCACAATGCCGAGACGCTGATGTCGGGCGTCTCGACCGGCAGGTCGAAGCCCATCAAGCCTTCCATGAGCGAGGCGTCCCCGACAAGCGACTGGGGTACGAGTGCGACGAGATCCGATTGACGGGCGATCCGCAGTGCATCGGTAAAGCCCGGTACGACGGCGACGACCGTGCGCTGGAACCCGAGAGCCTCCAGTGCCTCGTCGACTGGCCCCGTGAAACTTCCCCTGCGCGAGACTCCGACATGCCGGGCTGCGGCATAGCGCTTCGGCGTCACTGGTGCCGACAGCAGCGGATGACCGGTCCGCACCACACCGAGGAATCTGTCGCGAAACAGCTGACGCGTGCGCACCTCGGGTGCAAATTCCCCGAGCACGCCGATTTCAAGGTCGATTGTCCCGTCCCGCAGTGGCCCGGCTTCCTTGGCGGGCTTGGGAGCGAACCGCAGGCGCGCATGGGGTGCTGCCGCGATCACGGCAGCGACAAGAGGCACGGAAAACACTCCGATAAAGCCTTCGTTGGCACGGATGGTGAAGGTCCGGTCGAGCGTGGCGAGATCGAGGCGCTCGTCCTGCGGCCTGAGAACGTCCCGCACCTCCCATGCGAGGACATGCACTCGGTCGCGTAGCGCGGTGGCGCGCGGCGTCGGCACAAGACCGCGACCGGCCCTCACCAGCAACGGATCGCCGGTCGCGGCGCGAAGCCGTGTGAGGGTTCGGCTCATGGCGGAAGAGCTTAATCCTAGCCGGCGTGCCGCACCGGTGACACTGCCTTCGGAGAGAAGCGCGTCCAGCGCTGGAAGCAGATTGAGATCGATTGTGTCCATACACCGATCCTACGCCTTCAGACATGGAGGACATAGCGTCAGATGCAACAATACTTTGCATACAGTGCGGCTAGTGCATTCGTCTTGATACGGCCAAATTCCGCGAGGTCATCAGGATCGAAAGGCAGCACCATGGAATCAAACACCCCAGAGAAATCGGCCGGCACCATCCTGATCATCGGAGCATCCCGCGGCCTCGGTCATGCGATGGCAGCGGAGTTTCTCAAGCGGGATTGGGCTATGATCGGAACAGTGCGCGGCGCGGATCGGACCTTGTTGCACGACCTCGCCGACGCTCATCCCGGTCGTGTCGAGATCGAGCAACTTGACGTGACACGGCCAGAGCAGATCTCCGCCCTGCGCGACCGCCTTTCAGGACGGACGCTTGACATCCTCTTCGTGAACTCCGGCACCGCGAATGCCAATCAGAATGAGACTATAGCGGAGGTCTCGACGGAGGAGTTCGTCGACGTGATGGTCACCAACGCGCTCAGTCCGATGCGGGTGGTCGAAAGCCTGCAGGACTGCGTAGCTCCGACCGGCATGGTCGGCATCATGTCATCGGGACAGGGCAGCATCGCCAACAACACCAAAGGCGGACACGAGGTGTATCGCGGCTCCAAGGCGGCGCTGAACCAATACATGCGCAGCTTCGCCGCGCGCCATGCCGGCGGATTCCGCGCCCTGCTTCTGTTGGCACCGGGTTGGATCCGCACGGCCCTCGGTGGGCCGGACGCGCCGTTCAGCCTGGAGGAGACGGTGCCGCAGATCGTGGATACCGTTCTCGCACAGCGCGGCCATCCGGGCCTTCGGTATCTCGACCGGGAGGGCCGTAC
Organism: Acidiphilium sp. JA12-A1; assembly: GCF_000724705.2. Taxonomy (NCBI): domain Bacteria; kingdom Pseudomonadati; phylum Pseudomonadota; class Alphaproteobacteria; order Acetobacterales; family Acidocellaceae; genus Acidiphilium; species Acidiphilium sp. JA12-A1. The sequence continues at coordinate 26,617 of NZ_JFHO01000001.1, read as the reverse complement.
AGTTCCCTGGTGAGCACTCCTTGCTGATCGGCAGCTAGTTTGTGTGGGTAACCTCGGGCGGCTTTCATGATCACGCCCTCGATAAGAACACCGACAGTGACGGATTTCCACAGTGCGACGAGCAGCTTTCAGGCGATGGCAATTTTTCGGAAAGGTTGAAGTGCGAGAACTATCCTGGGATGTCTGCGCCGAATGCTTTGCTGAGCGCCAAGTGCCCGGACGGAGTAATGGCCACAGCACGCGTGCCTTTGATACGGCGCATCCAGTCCTGAGAAAAACACGCATGGCATATTGCGGCGCCCACGGAGCCAGCAATGTGCGATCGGCGCTCGCTCCAATCCAGACAGGGACGACAGAATATTGGTCCTCCGCGCCTGCTCGAACGCATTGCGGCACTATCGAGATCGACACCAATCCCACGCAAGTGAATGACGCCTTCGTCAGTGAGCGCGCCGCCATCCCCCGAAATATCGAGAAATCCACGTTCCACCATTCTATCAGCCATCGCTACCGCAACCTGTCCGGCAAGGTGGTCATAGCATGTCCGGATGCGACGCAACGCCTTATCGCGGGGGCCGACTACGACTGCCTTCTTCTTTCGCGGACCGTCCCCACCGTTGAGATCACCCGCAACAGCCATAATTCCTTCCAGCATATTGGCGATGGCAGGCGAGGCAAGGCGGTAGTAACGATGCTTTCCCTGTCGCTCCATCGCCAGGAAGCCTGCTCCCGTCAGCCGAGCCAGGTGGCCACTGGCGGTCTGCGGGGTAATACCAGCAACACGAGCCAGTTCCGTAGCTGTAAGGGCACGGCCGTCCATCAACGCAGCCAACATATTGGCGCGCGCCGGATCGCCAGCTAAGGCGGCCGTTTCGGCAAAGGAGGCAGTGCTCAACATGGTTCCCTAATCCACCATCATATTTCTGCTTTGAACGTTCGTCCGAGGTCAGCGCCGGTACCAAAATAATGCCGAAACACATAAACCAATGGCTGCCATTTTGCTGTGTCTATATGGCTGGTGCCGGGCACAACGATGTTCCGATGTGCATGGACACGAAGAACTCGTGCTTCGATGATCTGGAAAGCCTCCGGCCGCTCTTGGGGCCAGTTTCCCCCAGGGTCATGACACGCCATGACTTCTGCCTCGAACTGTATCGGACATTCGGCGATCCTTAGCGGTCTGACCATGGTCGATACCTGTGGGGTAAAGCCAGAAAGTTCAAACTTCTCAGGTTCGAATTTGTAGCCAATCTTCTCCTTATGAGGCGGCACGGGATCACTGCCTGTCCCGCGCGCGATTGCCTCAACCTTCGGCCAAAGGTCGGGTGACGGAAAATTGAGCACCATCTGCCGCTCGCGCACCGCGTTCTCCCGACCCTTGCTTGTCGATGTCATCCCGAGGACGGCGCGATCAAAGAGCATCCAAGCTGAGGACATCGGCGAGATATTGGTCGTGCCATCAGGGTTGAGGGTCGTTATCAGGACAACCGGAGTACCGACGTAGAGGACTGAAGGCGTGATTTCGATGTGTTCGCTATTAAGCTGAGGCACGGCAAGCAATTCGGCATTCGAAGGCATCGTAACTCTCCTATGGAGATTGCATCATATCCTCCGACGAAGGGCGATGATTCGGTCAGAACCGAACTGTTCGGCTGCGCCACCTCAGTTGCAAAAACCCAACATCATAACTCCAACCCAAGTTGCCGCATTCGGGTAGCGTCCCACTCGATGCGCGGGGATGAACTGATGCTTGGCGTCTCGTTGATCATGCCCACCGGCCACACTAAGGTTCGGGCGGATTTGATGGGGTGGCAACTGTGGCGGAGCTCATTGGGATCGGGCTTTACACGCCGGCTGAGGCCCAGCGCCTGCTCGGTGTGCCGTCCAGCAAGATCTCGCGGTGGCTGCGCGGACACCGGATTCGGGAGCGCGACTACCCGCCGCTCTGGACACCCCAGGTTGACACGGATGACGGTCGGCTGTGCCTCGGCTTCCGGGACCTCATGGAGCTCAGGGTTGCCGACGAATTCATCCGCAGTGGCATCTCACCCCAGCGCGTCCGGGCAGCCATAATCCTTGCCCGGGAGATTATCGGACAGGACCGACCGCTCTCGACGAAGCGCTTCAGGACCGATGGCCGCAACATCTTCCTCCAGGTCTTTGAGACAGACGAGAAGGGTGAGGAGCGGGATAGCCTGATCGACCTGTTTCGGCGGCAGTATGCGTTCCGCGAGATCATGGCGCCGCTCCTCAAGCCGATCGACTTCGATGACCAGGGTGCTCCAGCACTCTGGTGGCCGCGCGGCCGCCAGGTCGGCATTGTGGTCGACCCGCAGCGAGCGTTCGGCCAGCCAATCGACAACGATTCCTGTGTCCCGACCGCCGTCCTGGCAGCTGCCGCTCGTGTCGAGGGAGCTACTGCCGCGGCCCGGCTCTATGGAGTGCGCCCCTCCGCGGTGGAGGCCGCGGTCGCATTCGAGAACACGCCAGCCATACAGCTCGCGGCGTGAATGTATTCGTCGATCAGAATCTACCGCCTTCAAAGAAATGCCGGTGCTTTTGATCCACCAGATCTCCTCATACTCGTCCCCCATGACGACGCAGGAGAGCGACCCACTGGTGAAAAGAGATATTAAGCCACTTCGCAGATCGATGGCGTGCACGGCTGGAAGATTGTCGCTCATCGCACCTGGGTCCCGCTGGTCATCACCCAGTGATTCTAGCGCGCGGGCGCGTAAGGAACGGCCCGCGCACGGACTCGTCAGACCTCGTCAGTCGGCTGGACCTCAAGATTGCCGCGATAGCCAAACACGGTCTCGGGCCATACGGTCTCGCCCCTCTCCCTATCAGCCCGATGATCTGGTTGTGCGCATCGGTCAGTTGAACACCGTTGATCGCGGCCTCATGCAGAGCATCGAGCCGCATTCCAAAGCTGCGCTCAAGTTCGAATCCGCTAACGTGTTCCCCGCAGGTGCGGGGATGAACCGCTACGCGCCTGCGCTACGCGGCTTCGCCATACGCCATATAAGACGCCGGATGGGTACACTCCGGTTTCCAGAAACGTTCATCCGTCGATACCGATCAACGACCTCTCTCGGGCCAAGACGAATTCCCACGCAAGAAACAGATCGCGCAAGCGACCACCACAGGCCATGTCCGTCTCGCAGTTTAAAGGATTCGGGGACATGAAACGGGGCAAGATCACTCCGACGGAACTGGCCATGGGCCGGCGCGAATGGGCGATGCTGGTATTGCTGGCAGTGATCTGGGGCAGTTCATTTTTCTTTTTCAAGATCATGCTCGCGGCCCTGCCGCCTTTCACCGTCGTCCTCGGCCGCGTCGGTCTCTCCGCCGTCATCCTGAACCTGTGGCTTCTGCTCCGCCGCGACTACATGCCGACTTCGGCCCGCACGTGGGGGGCTTTCCTGGTCATGGGCCTACTGAACAACGTGATCCCGTTCACGCTGATCGTCATCGGCGAGACGCGCATCTCGGTCGGGCTCGCCTCGATCCTGAATGCGACTACGCCGATGTTCACCGTGCTTGTGGCGCACTGGCTCACGACAAACGAGAAGTTGACCCCGGGCAAGTTTGCCGGAGTCGCGATCGGCCTTGCCGGAGTTGCGGTATTGATCGGGCCCGACGTGCTGGCCGGCGCTGGCGCGGAGGACCTCGCGGGTGAGATCGCGTGCCTGTCGGCAGCGCTCAGCTATGCTTTTGCCGCCATCTACGGGCGCCGTTTCAAGGGGCTGAAGCCGATCCAGGTGGCCACAGGGCAAATCACCGGTAGCACCCTGGTTCTGCTTCCCCTTGTCGCTGTCATCGATCGTCCCTGGACCCTGCAGGTGCCGGGCGCAGACATCTGGGGGGCGATGATCGGCATCGCGGTGCTCTGTACCGTATTCGCCTACGTCCTATATTTCCGGATCCTGGCTGTCGCCGGTGCGACCAACGTCCTGCTGGTGACGCTCCTAGTGCCGGTCAGCGCCCTGCTCCTGGGCTGGCTAGCGCTGGGGGAAAGCGTCGCACCGCGCGCTCTTGGCGGCATGGCGGTCATCGGTCTGGGGCTTGCCTGCATTGACGGCAGGATTGCCAGAATTCTCCTTGCGAAACTCCGAAGGCCGGGCGGTGGCGCCAGACCGGAAGAGGTCGTGATGCATCTGTTCAACGACGGCGACGGAATCTGATCGCCAAGACATCCGTTCATTCCACCTTTGCCGACGGGCCGCTGCCCGCGCGTGTACGCCGACCGGGCCCGGTTGCGCCGCAAGGTTCGGAGTGCGGTTTGCGGCGGACCGCACTAAATCAGGGTTGCAAGTCGGCTCTTTTTGCGGAGGCACGGGAAATGCCAGCCATATCGGACCCTGACGTGATTGCCGGCGACCCGCGTTTCGCCCTGGTCCGCGCGCGGGACCGCTCGGCGGACGGCCAGTTCGTCTACGCCGTCGCGACGACCGGCGTGTTCTGCCGCCCTTCATGCCCGGCACGGCCGGCCAGGCCGGAAAACATGGTGTTCTACGACACGCCGGCGGAGGCGCTGGCAGCGGGATTTCGGCCATGCAAGCGCTGCGTGCCGACGCAAGCCGGGCGAATGGACGGCATCGTCGAACGGATCCACGCGGTTGCCGTGCACATCGCGGCTCATGTGGACGAACCGTTGACCCTCGACCGGCTCGGCCGCATCGCCGCGATGAGTCCCTTCCACCTCCAGCGCAGCTTCAAGGCGGTGATGGGCATCAGCCCCAGGGAATACCATGCCGCCAGGCGCCTGGAGGCGTTGAAGTCGGGCCTGCGGGCCGGGGCGAGCGTGCTCCATGCCACTTTCGACGCGGGCTACGGCTCGACCAGCCGCCTCTACGAGCAGGTGGATGGCGGGCTGGGGATGACACCGTCGGCCTACCGGGCTGGCGGTGCGGGCGAGTCCATCGTGCATGCGGTCAGGCATACTGCCCTCGGCCCGCTGATGATGGCCGCGACCCAGCGCGGTGTCTGTTTCGTTCAGTTCGGCGCCGATGCCGCCAGCCTGCTGAAGCAACTCGCCGCCGAGTTTCCGAGCGCAGAGCTCAAAGCCGCGCGGGTCGACGGAAATCGGGCCCTGGACGACTGGATGGAGGCACTCGACGCGCATCTGGCCAGAGGCGAGCCGCGGCCGGAACTGCCGCTCGACTTGCGCGGCACCGCCTTTCAGATCCGGGTGTGGCGGTTCCTGCTCGGCGTGCGGTCGGGTGAGGTCGTCAGCTACGCGGAAATCGCGCGCGGGATCGGCGCTCCCCGCGCGATCCGGGCCGCGGCGAGCGCGTGTGGCGTAAACCGGATTGCCGTCCTCATTCCTTGCCACCGCGCCCTGCGGAGCGATGGCGGGCTGGGCGGCTATCGCTGGGGGCTGGAGCGCAAGCGTTCCCTTCTCGATATCGAACGCCGCCAGGCGGAGGCCGAGGCGGCGTCGTAATCGCCGCCCGTCCGCCCGCCCGTTACGCGCGGTCGATGCGCGCAGCGTAGCAGCCGCGCTTCGCGTAGTGCGCGTGGAGGTAGGCTACCTCCGGATTGGCGAAGAAGCGCGCGATCAGCGGTTCAAGCTCGCCGCCGGCGGCAAGGTCAGCGTCGACCATCTCGCCGGCCGCGTTGAAGGCGCGGAGCGATATCGGCCGCACGCTGAGCGATTCAGGGATTGTGTCAACCTCGTTGCAGACGCGTTCGGCGCCTTCGCGGACGAATATGGCGTGGCGCGACCGGTAGGGCGTGTTGGCGGGCTGGTGCTCGTAGTTGAGCAGAAGCACGGTCTCGCCTGGCGCGGCGTCGCGGATCTCCACGCGGTCCGGAAAGCCGGGCCTAGTATTGGCTATATAGCGCTTCGCGCCGTGAGCGGCGAGTGCTTCTTCGGGCAGCCCATAGAGATGGCGGAAGGGGGCGGGGTCGAGCCCGGTGATTCTGAATGCCATGTTCAATCTCCCAAGATGATTTTCGAGAGCGATCCATACGAAGCTCGACGGTGCCGGACGCTCCGAATCTTGCAGGGAAATTGGGACGACGTCGAGCTGGCGCCTTCGGTCCGGTCAACTGATTGACGAGGGGGGCAAGCAGTAGCGCCGCAGAGACATTTGCACGGCCGCGGCAACGGAACGGCCCGTGGCGCCATTGCTCGTCGAACCTGATGTTCCTGAAGCCGGATCAGGAGATTTCCACCAACCTGGCGCCTGGCCGCAGGCATTGATGCGCTCCGCCCCTCGCCACGGCTATCGGTCCTCCTCACACCAAAGAACGGCATAGGCGGCTATGCGCCCAATTTAGCCCTTCGACGTATCGTGGCCACATCCTGGATCCGGACACCGCTTCTGTCGGCCTGAATCACTGGGCTTGCTGGAAAATAGGGACATAGAGTTAGCAGTTTATCTGATAAGAATAACTTGACAGTTCGACTTAATAAATGGCATGCAGACGGCATGAACACCGCGTCAAAGGATCATCACTCCACCCGCGCCTCAGCCTTGGCGCAGGATCTTCGTGCCTTGCTCAGCAAGCTGAAACGTCGGCTGCGCGAGCAGGGAGGTATGGGTGATCTGACCCCATCCCAGGTGTCCGTGCTGTTGCGCCTCGAGACCGATGGCCCGGCGACAGCGGCGAGCTTGGCGCGAGCGGAAGGGATGCGTCCGCAATCGATGGGGTCAGTCATCACGGCGCTTGAGGCCGCCGGACTGGTCAGCGGCGCGCCAGATCCGAATGATGGAAGGCAGACCCTCCTCTCGCTCACCGACGCTTGCCGCACATGGGCCCAGGAAAAGCGGGCGGCAAAACAGGATTGGCTGACTCGCACCATCGAGGCACGGCTATCTCTGCAGGAACAGGACGAACTCGCGGCATCCGTCGAATTGCTCAAGCGGCTCGTCGGCGATTGACGGCGTTCGCGGGGCCCGCGCCCGGCTCAACCTATCGCGGTCTCCGAAAGGACATTCCAATGGCTCTGACGACACTCGACCCACACACGGCCCTCATCATCGTCGACCTGCAAAAGGGTATCATCAGCCTGCCTGTGGTCCACCCGATCGGCGACATCATCGAGCGGGCGCGTGCGTTAGCCGACGCCTTCCGCGCGCGTGGTCTGCCGATAGTGCTTGTCAACGTCACTGGCAGGGCGCCTGGTCGGACGGAACAGCCACGTCAAACTGGCCCCTGTCCCGAGGGGTGGAGCGATCTCATTCCAGAGCTCAATCAGCAGCCCAGCGACATCGTCGTGACGAAGCGGACGTGGGGCGCGTTCGCGAGCACGGACCTCGAAGCACAGTTGAAGGGGCTGGACATCACCCAGGTGGTGATCGCAGGCGTGGCCACCGGAACTGGCGTCGAAGCGACCGCGCGGCAAGCCTATGAGCACGGTTTCAACGTTACCCTCGCCATCGACGCCATGACCGACATGCGCCTAGAGGCGCACGCCTACAGCATCGCGAACGTGTTTCCGCGGCTGGGGGAAGCCGGCACCACCCGAAACATCATTGACCTGCTTGCAGCGCGGACTCCCTGACATGCCCTGGCTCGATATCGCATCGTATTTTTTGGGCGGCGCCTTTCTTGCGAATGCCGTGCCACATCTCGTCAGCGGGATGATGGGCAGGCCGTTCCAGAGCCCATTCGCGCGACCGCCGGGGGAAGGGCTCTCTTCGTCGACCGTCAACGTCTTGTGGGGCTTTTTCAATTTCGTTGCCAGCTATGTTCTCGTGTTCCGGATCGGCGATTTTGGAGTGAGGAACACGGGTGACGTCCTTGCCTGCGGGGCCGGCGCGCTCCTGATCGCGCTTTTCTTGGCTCGGCATTTTGGTCGCTTCCACGGCGGCAATCGCCCGGAGTAGTCATGAAGGCTCCGAGCGCCGGCATCTTCCGGTCTCTGCGGGGGTTCAATTATCGGGTCTGGGTCGCCGGTGCCTTCGTCTCGAACGTGGGCACTTGGGTACAGCGGACGGCTCAGGACTGGTTGGTGTTCACCCAGCTCACCCATCACGACGCGTCAGCTGTCGGCCTGGTCATGGCGCTGCAATTTGGGCCGCAGTTTCTTCTGCTTCCCTGGACGGGCTCCGCCGCTGATCGTTTCAACCAGCGCAGGCTGCTGATCGCTACGCAGGCGACGATGGGCGCTCTCGCTCTGGCGCTGGGGATACTCACCATCACGGGTGTTGTCCGTCTCTGGCAGGTCTACATCTTCGCATTTCTGTTCGGCAGCGCGGCGGCGTTCGATGCGCCTGTACGCCAGACCTTCGTCTCGGAACTAGTCGGGGACGAGGATCTGCACAACGCTGTGGCGCTCAATTCGACCTCGTTCAATGCGGCACGGATGATTGGGCCTGCTGTCTCCGGCGTGATCATCGCCACGATTGGCACAGGCTGGGCATTCTTGATCAATGGCGCGTCCTTTGCCGCGGTGCTGATCTCTCTCCTTTCCCTTCGCATCCCCGAGCTCCATCCGAACGCGCGGGCGCCCCGCGCCAAGGGGCACTTTGTCGAAGGGTTGCGCCATGTGTGGGGGCGTCCTGACCTCAAGGCCATATTGGTGATGCTGTTCCTGGTGGGGACCTTCGGCCTGAACTTCCCGATCTTCATCGCGACAATGGCGGTCAGGGTCTTCCACGCCGACGCGCGCGGATACGGCATGCTGTCGTCGATCATGGCGATCGGAACCGTTGCCGGCGCACTGCTCAATGCCGGTCGGCATCAGGCACAGTTCGGCATTTTGATTATGGGTTCCGGGGTCTTTGGATTCGGTTGTACGCTCGCGGCACTTGCTCCAGATTATTTGCTGTTCGCCGGTACGCTCGTGATTATCGGCGTCGCCGCCCTGACCTTGACCAATACGAGCAACAGCTTGATGCAGCTTTCGACAGAACCTGCGATGCGAGGGCGGGTGATGGCACTGCGTGTCGGCATCGCACTTGGGGGCACGCCGATCGGTGCGCCGATCATCGGCTGGGTGGCGGATCACTGTGGGCCACGCTGGTCGCTCGGCGTCGGCGCGGCATCGGGTTTCGCGGCGGCAATCGTCGGGGCGTGTGCCCTGGCACGCTTGGAGCCCCGGCCTCCGGCTTGATATGTAGGCTTTTACGGGCGTGGTTGCCCTCGGCAGCTAGGCATGCGCGGCGTCAGTTACGCGAGATGGACCGCCCAACGAGAAGCGGCGCATACGCAGCGAGCCTATGAGACATGAATTCCGTGAATAGTCGCACGCGTTTCGTCTTGCGTGTTTCCCCCTGCGTGAGAAGCCAGAGCGCTCCATGCGGTTGCGGCTCGGCGCCCGGAACTCGTGCCAACAGAGGGTCGGAATCTCCGACGAAACATGGCAGTCTTGTCATCCCAATTCCTTGTCGGACTGCAGCGATTTGTGCCTCGGCGTCCAGGGTTCTGAATGGGACCTCCGTAACCTGAATTTTTCCCTGCGGCGCCCAATCGGAAATGCCGTGATTGTTGATGACGATCCAACGGAGGGGATCATGAGCACCTTCATGCCAAGATCCCAGGCGGTCGCGAGATATGTAAACGCTGGCCGAGAAATCAGGCCCCTTCAGACCATGAAGATTAAATGGCAGAGTCTTCCGGTCAACTATGACGCGGATCGCGACATCGGCCTCTCGGTTGGTCAGATTCGCGACTTCGCCGGTCGACAGGATTTCCATCTCGATATCCGGATGCAGACGCACGAAATCGGCAAAGTCGGGCATGAGCAGATGTGTCGCGAGAAAGGGTGGCAGCGTTACCCGCAGAAGCCCGCGCGCGCTTTGGTCACGCCCAAAAATTCGCGTCTCCAGTTGGTTTGACGACGCTTCCATCTGGCCAGCGAATTCGAGGATCTCCTCACCCGCCTCCGTTAGGCGGTAGCCTGTAGGCAGCTTTTCGAAGACTTGTACACGGAGGCGTTCCTCGAGTTGAGCGATGCGCCGCAGCACGGTCGCGTGATTGACACCGAGGTGTTCGGCGGCAGCCCGTACCGAGCCTCGGCGTGCAACTGCAAGAAAATAACGAACGTCGTCCCAGTCGATCATGGTGTAATCCCGCACCGCAGGATGCGTCGCCCAAAGCCTATGTCAAACACCGTTAAAAGCCCTCTCCAATAGGCGACATCGCGGGCAACGATCATAGCCCACGCTTGCGGGCACGGCCATATTTCGAACGGTGAATACCTATTGTCGCGGCTGGCCTAAGCCGACAAGCCGGAGCGATTTCGCACCAGAGATGTGCGCGACTTCACACTCAACGACTGAATTCGGCGAACCCATGTTGAGGCTCTCGGGGCGTCCCCGAACAACCAAAGAAGGATGGAGAAGCTATGGGAAAGCTTGAGGGTAAAGTGGCAGTCATCACGGGTGGATCGAGCGGTATGGCGCTGGCAAGTGCCAAGCGGTTCGTTGAAGAAGGTGCCTACGTTTTCATCACGGGCCGAAGGCAGGAGGTGCTTGATGAGGCCGTCAGGCTGATTGGCCGGAACGTGACCGGCGTCCGCGGCGACGCGGCTAACCTCGACGATCTCGACCATCTGTTCGCCACGGTCAAGCGGGAAAAAGGCAAGATCGACGTCCTGTACGCGAGCGCCGGCATGGGCGAAGCCGTCCCACTGGGCGAGATTACCGAACAACACTTCGATACGACCTTCAACCTGAATGCGCGAGGCACGCTGTTCACTGTCCAGAAGGCGTTACCGCTGTTCAACGATGGCGGGTCAATCTTCATGACCGGGTCAGTAGCTTCTATCAAAGGCTTTCCTGGTTACAGTGTTTATGCAGCTAGTAAGGCGACGTTGCACGCGTTCGCACGCGGTTGGCTTAACGAACTGAAGGACAGGAACATCCGGGTAAACGTGCTGCACCCAGGTCCGATCGCCACACCGATGCAGGACCAGGTTCTCACCGAAGAGGCTAAGCAGATGTTCGAATCCCTGATTCCCCGGAGAAAGATGGGGCGCGCTGAGGAAATCGCTACGGCCGCGCTGTTTCTTGCCTCAGACGATTCGAGCTTCGTGAACGGGGTGGAGTTGTCTGTCGACGGCGGCTTTTCGGCCATCTGAATGGCCGGAAAATCAATATCGGTACGGATTGGAGCAGTATCATGAGCTATGCGATTATAGGATTCGGCAAGGTCTGTTAGGCCCTGGCCCACAGTTTCGCCCGTAGCAACATCGACGTCATCGTCGCGAGACGTCAGCCGCCTGAGGCACTTTCGCCGCAGGCTCGGGCGATCGGCCCCACAGTTATTGCCGGGTCACTGCACGGCGCGCTTGAGGCCGACACAATCATTTTGGCGGTCCCATTCGGAGAGCATCGCGTGGTTGCGTAGGCTCTGCCGCGTTGGGAAGGTAAGATAATCATCGACACGATGAACACGTTTGGCGTTCCCGTGCGATCGACGCTCGAAGCCGAAGTCGGGGCGATCATGGGCGGTCCTGCCTTCAAGAAGGTGCGCGATCGCATTGAAGAACGGTTTGCGCGGTTCTGGTCGCCTACCGGCCAGAAGCGCGGACGTCAGAACGATGCCCGCGTGCGTGTTGAAGCAGCAGAACGAGCCGCACACGAGGCCGGCGAACGGCTCAGGGAACTGGAGCAAGGTTTCGCCGATCTTGAATCGGCGCGACTGCGGCTCAAGGTCTTACAGCGGGAGTTGAGCGATGATACTGATGCTCAGACGCGCAGGGACTTGGTCGCATCGTTGGAGGTCGCGAGCGCCGCCGCGCTGATCGTCGCGACACGGAAGGCCGACATGAGGCGATTGGGACAAAGCTGCGTGGCCTCGAAGACTTGTCCCACCGCCACCAATTGGCATTCGCCATGCGCCGCGAGGCCCAGCTCGCCCTCGAGCAAGCGAAATCGCGGCGCGGGGACCTCTCTGACGGCCTCGCGCGCATCGGCGCCATCACCCCCGCCGACGAGGGGGTCGGCCTGGCACGGGGCGCCGAGGCGCTGAGACTGTTCGTTGCTGGGGTAGCGCAGGAAGAAGAGATTGATGAGACTGACCTCCCTGATATCGACACCCTTACAGCGGCCGTAGCACGTGCAGGAGACGCGACGGCGCGCGCGTAGGGGACGCTAGAAAGTACGCTCGAAGCGCTGCGGCGTCTCGAGCAGGACGACGTGCCACTCGCGACAGCGGAGGCAAGCGCCGCAAGCGATCTCGCCAATGCGGACGCCAATATCACCGCCATCGAAGCATGTCCGAAATTTGCGACGCTGAGTTCGGATGTAGCTCGAGCACGAGCGGATGCCGCAACCGCTTCGGTCAAGCTTGAGGAAGCCAGGCGCGATGCGACCGCGCATGATCTCAATTCGATCAAACGCTGGATCAATACGATCGATGCCCGTGCGAAAGCCGCGGCAGAAGCCCGGACCAGGCTCGAAATGGAGATTGCTCGCCTTGAGGGAATTGTCGAAAGCGAAGGCGGCAAGGGTCTGGCTGACCGGGAAGCCGCAGCGCGTGAGCAGGCCGAGGCCGCACGCGCCGCCTTGCAACGCGTCACCGAGGAGGCAGACACCCTCAAACTACTGCGCCAGACGCTGGACCAGGCGCGGGAGGAGACCTCGGCAAAATTCGTCGGTCCCGTCGCAGGGCGGGCGAAGCGCTATATCGAGCGGCTGCTACCAGGGTGCGATCTGAGCTTTTCAGAGGATTTGGCGCTCGGTGCGGTGATCCGCGGCGGGATCAGCGAGGGCTGCGCGGATCTCTCTCGCGGCACACAGGAATAGTTGGCGATCCTCACGCACATTGCCTTTGCCGACATGTTGCTTGAACAGGGGCGGCCGGTATCATTGATTCCCGATGATCCGCTCGATCTCTGCCGCCGCCCGGCTCGACCTCATGATCGATATACTTTTCGAATCTGCCGAGCGGATACAAGTGATCCTGCTAACTTGCCGCGAAAGGGCCTTTCGGCACGTCTGCGGTCATCGGCTCTCGCTTACGGCCGCCGTGTGATGACGGAAATCAACACACGCATCGATCCTGACCGATTAGATTGGTGGGCGTAGCTGCCTGCCAGCCCGTGGTGAACGAACATCCGCGTAGCATGTCAGGGCGCCCACGAACTGCCGTTGCGGTGTCTGCCCAATCCCACCATAGCCCTTCCCGCTGCTTGGCGACATCGGGGATCCTAAGACTATTGTGTATTCGATCGCTCGGGGCGAATGTCTCATTCGGTCGGGGGGTAAAGAAACTACGCATGGCCCGGCTCCGTCCGCTCAACCAACGTTGCTTGGAAAATGCCGAACGGGGAGCGTTGAGCCATTGCTGGACGTTTGCCGGCCCACCGCGCCGTCTCAAGCCGAGTTCCTTTGACAATGCCACGAAAGGCGCGCTTATACTCTCTTTACTCAAACAAAAAACGAGGATTACGGGCGGAATTGAAGGCCAACCGGCGGGATCCAATACCGGTTCTCAGCACCATTCAAATCTTCCACTATCTACAGCGCGTTGCTTGGAGGCGAGCCCATGATCGAGCAGAAACTGCTACGTGGCAACATCGTGGATGGACTGCCGCATGCAGGGAATAACATGCATGTGGGTACGGCTGCCTTTGTCGTGGTCAATCCTCCCAAAAATTGGTCTATGCTTCCTTCAACCGGCGGTACTTTCGGCCCCAAAAAGCGGGTCGTCAGCCACAATACCAATGCGAACAAGAATTGGAGGAACTTCGATTTCCTTGACTGGTTGCCTGGAGACATCTCCTTGACGCCTCTGACGACCGACGTCGTCACTGGGCCAATGAGTGGATGTCAACTGGGGACAATCATGTACAATGGAGCGCTACATGCTTATCACGTTGGAACTCAGGATGGCAAAGACACGGCCAATGCCGCGGTGAAGCAGACGTTTCACAACTATTGCGTTGCGCAGGGTATTCAGCCGACCGGATTCAACCCGCTCCGCCAGTGGAACGGCAACTATCCCGTTGCAAAGAAGGGAGAGGGACGTGAATACGTCTACGGGATCATCACAACGAACGGCAACTTCTATGCACTGTTCACGTATGGTGAAGCGAACGGTCAGAAGAACCGCATTGCCGGGATTCAACAAATTGCCCCACTGGCTGCGCACGTGGCAATTCTAGGAGGCTAGGCGACGCTGGAAACGGATGTGCTACCAGAGTTCGGTATAAGTTGTTGTGGGTCCCCGCAACCAGAAATTGGGCCGCCGAGTCAATGGATTGGCGGGCTTTTTGACCCCGGCAACCGCCATCCCAAAATTACCTCCGGAATCATACCGGATTCAGCCGGGAGAAAACTCAGCCGTAGGATTGCGGCGTAAATACGACCCGCGCATTCTGCTACTATCGTGTCCTCGCTTCGCCGATCAAGACCCGAGGAAAGCACGCAGTGCGCCGTGCAGCCAAGGATAGAGTTCCTCGGCTTTGGTGCTCAACCTCGACTTCAGGTCGCGCGTCTGGTCGTCCGCAATGACTTCGATCACCCCCGCAGCGATACCATCATAGACCTCGGCAACAACGCTTGCCGGACTGCTCTTCGGCACGTTGAAATGGGCGGACATCGGCGTGTCGATCATCCCGACCAGGACGCCAACCACCTGGGTGCCCTGGGCCTCCAGCGCGAAGCGCAGCCCGTTGGTGGCGGACCAGGCCGCCGCTTTCGAGGCAGCATAGACGGTCGGGAGGCTAATCCAGGCCGAAGACGACAGGACATTGACCAAAGTGCCGCCGCCTTTGGCGGCCAATACAGGCGCGAAGGCGTTGGCGACGCGCAGCGTCCCGAAGAAATTGGTCTCGAAGATGCGGTGGGCCTCGCCTTCCGGGCCGAAAAGGGTGTCGCCCGTCGGGGCGATGGCTGCGTTGTTGATGAGCAGATCGACATCAGGGGCCGTCGCGGCCGCGTGGGCAACCGCATTGGCATCGGTTATGTCAAGCGCGAGCGGCTGGATCCGGACGTCCGGCCAATCCTTTGGCGTGCGAGCCGCCGCATAGATTTTCGCAGCGCCCCGTTTGAGCGCCTGCCACACGAATTGTTCGCCCATCCCGCCATTGGCGCCGGTAACGAGAACGATTCTGCCTTCGAGTGTTGGGAGGGGCTTGCTGGCGGCTGCGGTCATGATCTACTCCGATTCAAAGTGGGGTTACCCCCGATTTATCCGGGGATAGTCCCCAATTCGTCAAGGGCGAACTGATGACCGTTTATCCAGACGCATTGCCGCAGCGTCCCTTGCGCGCCGATGCCCGTCGCAACCGCGACGCAATCCTGCGGGCAGCGCGTGCTGTGTTCGATGTGGAGGGGGCGCTCGCCTCGCTGGACGGGATCGCGATTAAGGCCGGCGTGGGAAACGCGACGCTCTACCGCAACTTCCCGACGCGGGAGGACCTGCTGGCAGCGGTGATGGAGGCGGACCTCGCCGATGCGCAGGCTCAGGCGGAAGTATTGGCGTGCGAGCATTGCCCCCGCCAGGCACTGGCCGAATGGCTGGTTTGGCTGACCTGGCGGCTACGCATCTGGCACGATCTGCCTCAGTGCGTGGCGGAAGCCCGGACCGCAACAGGGTCGTCGCTGAACCCGGCGGTGTCCACACTCGTGGCGCAGACCGGCAATTTGGTCGAGCGTGCGCGGGCGTCAGGCGATATGGTGGATTCGGTCGCGGCCACCGAGGTGTTTGAACTGGTCACGGCGCTATCCTGGGCAGTGGACCGGTTCGGTGATGACGAGACCGCCGCGCGCAGGAGGGTCGAACTGGCGACAGCCGGGCTCTTTACCTGAAACGCCGGTATGGTCGTGGGCATCAGTGATGCCTATTGTGCCCTCCTGAAGTCCAAACGTGCCCAGAAGGTCGTCTGCTTGGCAGCCGGGAAAATCCGCTAAAGGCCGAAACCGGTCTCGTTTATATCAGAGTTGCATACCCCGCTGATCAATGGCGTGCTGTAGCGAGCTATGGGCAATGAACGGATATCTTGGGATATTACCTGATACCGTGGCGTAGGCTGGCGGGCCGGGAATGATGAAGATGGGCACTATTCCTACGCCATAACCACCTAAGACCCGGCAAGCCTTTCCTATGCTATGGCCACTTAGTCGTCCTGACCTGCAGCTGGACTTTTATCCGGCTGCGAATGGAGCCTTAGGCGTTTCTGTTACGCCGTTCGGCGCGGGGTGAGCAACCGGCGGAGGCGCGGAGCCATTGCGGAGCGCAGCGCTGGAGCCGGTTGCGGTGAGGACCTCGGCGTAGGCCGCCGGGGTCTGGTAGCCGAGCGAGGAGTGCGGCCTCGCGGTATTGAAATCCGCCACCCAGTCAGCGATGGCGGCGCGGGCATGATCGAGGCCGAAGAACAGACTCTCGTTCAAGAGTTCGTCGCGCATGCGGCCGTTGAAGGACTCGACATAGCCGTTTTGCATCGGCTTGCCGGGCGCGATGTAGTGCCATGCCACCCGGTGATCCTTCGACCAGGCGAGGATGGCGTTCGAGGTGAACTCGGTGCCGTGATCGGAAACGATCATGGCGGGCTTGCTGCGGCGGCCGATCAGGCTGGTCAGTTCCCGCGCGACCCGGCGACCGGAGATCGAGGCGTCCGCGATGGCGGCCAGACACTCGCGCGTCACGTCATCGACGACGTTGAGCACGCGGAACCGGCGGCTGCAGGCGAACTGGTCGTGCACGAAGTCCAGCGACCAGCGGGCATTGGGCCGTGCCTCGAGAAGGATCGGTGCGCGTGTGCCCACCTCCCTTCGTCGTGCCCGGCGCTTGCGCACCGTGAGCCCTTCCTCGCGATAGAGCCGGTAGATGCGGTTGATACCGGACGACTCGCCCTCCCGCCTGAGCAGGATGAACAGCCGCCGATAGCCGAAACGCCGGCGCTCATTGGCAAGATCGCGCAGCCGGTCGCGCAGTTCCGTCTCCGGAGCACGCTGGGATCGATAGCGGATCATCTTGCGATCGGCGCCGACAACCGAACAGGCCCGCCGCTCCGACAGGCCCATCACGGCCTGCAGATGCGCGACCGCTTCGCACTTGGCGACGGGCCCTACCATTTTTTGAATGCAACTCGCGAAGTGCCGAGGCTTCCAGCATCTGGTCGGCAAGCAGTTTCTTCAGCTTCGCGTTCTCGTCCTCCAACGCCCTCAGCCGCCTGGCGTCGGACAAGTCCATCCCGCCGTACTTAGCCTTCCAATTATAAAAGGTCGCCTCGGAAACGCCGTGTTTGCGGCAAAGATCCGCAACCTTCGCGACCGCCTCCTGCTCGCGCAGAACCCCGATGATCTGCTCTTCCGAAAACCACTTCCGCTTCATCCGTCCGTCCTTCAACCAAGGCCGGACTCTAATCCCAACCAGAGGAAATTGCCCGGAGCAGGTCAGAACCAAGAAACTGGCCCCAGCGCGGCCAGAGCAGCTATCTGCGGTGGTGGCCACGCCGCTTCAGGAACGGCCGACGTACCAATTGCTGCGTCGAGGAGGCCAATTTTAATCATCTGAATCGACGCTCTCTGTTCAATTCAAATGATTAACGTCCCAGGGGTCAGCCCTGGTTGTTGATGAAGCTGGCGATGTCCAGCAGGGTGAACGCCTTTTTGCTGCTGTGCTGCAAGACGATTTCCATTTTCGGATTGGGACGGCCGACATAGCAGAAGTAACCGCCTTTATCGAGTCCGCTGAGGAACGTATCTGTCTGCGCTTCTTTCCAAGTATATTCGGTTTTAACGAGAGTCACGTTGGTGAACCGGTTCTTGCTGACGCCGTAAGCCTTGGCCTTGAGCTTGGTGAATTCGACTGTGGCATTATGCTTCATCACCAAGGGTTGGCTGATGAGATACCGCAGTGCCGCAGGCATCACCGGCACGCTGCTGCCGTACTCGCCGCAGATGATGCCGAGCTGCGCCTTCGTCGCGATATAGTTTTTAACCCCCCACTTGCCCTGCATATGGTTTCCCCAGTCGCGCATGAGCTTCACCATCACCCTGCGCGAGGAGGAGAAGAAAAGCAGCGCCTGCTCCTCCGCCAACACATTGGCCAAAAGATTGTTGTAGATTTTCTTGGAGGGCGCAACCAGAACGCTGCCCTTGCCGCGGCCCGAACTATACGCTTCGTTGCCGAAATAATCGTAATCGATTTCATTTGTATCAACCAGCCGTTGAGTGATGAAATCCAGCATGGCCGCTCCTTATCAGACATTTCTCATTTGAGCGGCTTATCCGCCCCCTATTAGGAACGGGATAGCAACATTCGGGCCCTGATGGAAGGCGAAATTGTGCGGCAGTAGCCTCCGGCGTGGTAGATTCGCGGCCACGATCCGACGCACCCGGCAGGCAGCGGCCTTGCCATCCGCCAGCGTCTCGACCATCTCGGCACACGTGTCCGACGGGGCCGACAAAAAGCGATGAATCGCAATCTCCCGCGCCCGTGTGCCGCCAAGCTTGCGAATGACCAGCGACCCAGTCTCCACCACCCGTCCAACCAGCGCGCTGCCCATCGCCGCACGTCGCGCGTCACCAAAGTGACCCAAAGCTCCAGCCCGTGTCGCCAACACTTCCTCCATCAGCCTCAAAATCATGGAGAATCAGAGGACGTCTATTACGGCAATTAAAATGTGTGAATGCCGTAGGGTAATCAGGAGGGGGAACGGCGGCAGGCCCGTCGAGGAGCACACGATCCTCAGTACCCGACATTCGGTCCACGTCGTAAGCTGCCACAAATAAGACCATACTATTTTTGTTCACTTAAAAGTGTCACTGAATCAACCTGCGAGACTTTAATGGGTTACACACCGGAAGATGCCGAGCGTGAGGCTGGCGAGGAATATCTCATCACACAAATTCCCCTAGACCATCGAGATGTCATCGTCTCTAAATTTGTTGAAGAGAGATTAAATTTATATTATACTGACTATCCAGATTTGTCGCGTGCGGCGGAAAGTGCGCTCCATGAGGCCCGCCGACTGCTCGACCTCAGTTCGTCTGCAGCCTTATTACTGCGTTTTTGTCGATCGAAATTCCGATTCTGGACGTGTTACTGAAGCCTGTTGTCTCTGGGCTAATACATAACTCCAACCTAAGTGATTTACTGGCTGAGTTAATAGGTTTTCGTAATAGGCAAACCGACAAAATACTCTTTAATATAATGGATGAAATTGGTGCGCCGTTGTCGGTTCGTTCAGTTAGTTGGTGGAATAGGCAAAATAGGCGGTACCGCCGTGAGCGCCGGTCCATTGTGAAACTGGGTCGGAATGTGAGGTTAACTTCGGTTCGGCCGTGCTTGCCGCGCCGAAGGCGGCGTCATCGAGCGTTTCCCGGTATTCCCTGACAGCCCGGAGCGCATCTTCGGGATTGATGCTGTCAGGCTGCCAGTCCGCCTTCGGTGTCGAGTTCTGGCGGTTTACGCTGGCCTGGATGATGCTGGCGTCCGCGGCAAGGCGCTGACCGCTGGCCAGGCCCTCCGCGAGACAGCCTGCGACCACCGTATCGATCAGATGACGCAACAAGTCGCTGTCGGGGAAGCGGCCATGACGGTTCTTGGAGAAGGTCGGGTGATCCGGCACCGGTGTGGTCAGATCGAGGCGGCAGAACCATCGGTAAGCGAGCTTGAGATGGACCTCCTCGCAGAGGCGGCGGTCGGACCGGATGCCCATGACGTAGCCGACTGGTAGCATGCGGAGAATCAGTTCCGGACCGACAGATGGCCGTCCGGTGGGCTATAAAATGGTGCCAGGTGTTGCCGGATGCCGGCCAGGTCGACGAACGGATCAACCGATCGGAGCATGTGGTCTGGCGGGACGTGCGCTTCGATCGAGAACTCGTAGAACAGAGCACCTTGCGTTTCCTGCCGGGAACCCATCATCGTTGTTCACCTCAAGCCGCCGCAGCAGAATTGAATCAGCGGTCGACCCTTCAGGCAAGCCGAGTTTTTCAACGGAATACGCCCATAATGGCCGTTCACCGGCGGTATTGCCGACTCTCCAAAGCTATCACTCATAGCAGTTGAGTGGACACTTCCGTCCGTGCAAGGGTATGATCCCTCGGTCCTTCTGTTCGATTACGACGGAGTATGAGTGGCGCCTTTTACCTGCACGGTGAATATGTGTTTTCCTTGAAGTATCTCTTTGTGACACTCTTCATTGCTTGCGCAACGCTGGCGGTGTGTCATTCAGCGCCTGCCCTTGCCAATCCTGTCACGATATTTGATTGTCATCTACCCGCTGGCAAGTGGGTCACTATTACCCAGGATGGTAATAGATTCACTTACCGACATGGAACAGCCCATGGTAATGATCTGAAAATAGAAGGTGATGTTCACTCCCGTAACGTGTTCTACTGGTCCGGGAGATACACAAACATCGAAAAACAACTTCGCTTTACTAAAGGAAAATATAGCTATATTGTATTCAGCCTTGGCGCAAATCCGAGTCTTGGTGCCGACCCAGATTCGGGCCTCGAAGTTCTCAAAGGTAGAAAAATTATCAGCGATACCAAGGGCAACAACGACATCTGCTCACCTTGGGCTGACTTAAAAATCTCGATGGATAATGATTTGCCCGAAGACGATGATTCGTGGTCCGCCATGTGATCACTGCCGGCGCTTCGTGCCTCCGATATTTCCACGTTTTCAATTCTTCACATGGTAACTGCCCTTCCGCTCCCCGTCCAAGTTGTCCAAAATATTAGGCGGAAAGAACGGGCCCAACCAAGTCATACGTCGGGTCGGCCTTGACTCACCAAGGCGGGTATTCTTTCTCGGCTCGTCATTGACCGGGTAGGGGGCAAAGCCGCTAGTCTACTTGGGGGCTGACTAATATGGCGGATCTATGCCATGGCGCCACCGGATGTCCGCGGTCGGAAACCGTCATCCGCCAGCGATCGCCCCGACGACCAAGAATGGCTCCTTCCCTGCAGCGATGGCGTCCGGCAACTCTGTATCCGGACTTTGCAGCGAAAAATCTTGCTGGCAGGCAAAGTACCTGATGAACGGGCGCCGGTTGCCCGTACGTTGGTCACGAATTGTACCCAGCAGCATCGGGTAATCCCTCTCCAGCACATCCAGCACGCGTGTCGGCGTCACGGGCGATTCGACGTGCAGCCGAACCTCCCGATCCGTGCGGGCCAGCACGCACAACCCGGCCGGGAGTTCCACTCGCACCAAGTTCATGGCAGCGTCTGAACTTCCACGGACAGGATAGCGGGAAGATCTCGCACGATCGCTGTCCAGTTCTCGCCCCCGTCGGAGGAGGCGTAGACCTGCCCGCCGGTAGTGCCGAAATAGACGCCGCATTCCTCCAAGCAATCAACCGCCATCGCGTCCCGCAGCACATTCACGTAGCAGTCTCGCTGCGGCAGCCCGCGAGTCAGAGGTTCCCAGTCGCCGCTGCTGCGGCTGCGATACACTTTCAGTGCACCGTCAAGTGGATAATGCTCCTGGTCGCTCTTGATCGGCACGACATACAAGGTCTCCGGCTCATGTGCGTGAACGTCGATGACGAACCCGAAATCGGTCGGCAGGTTGCCGCTTACTTCGTGCCATGTTTCGCCCGAATCGTCGGAACGCATCACATCCCAGTGCTTCTGCATGAAGAGCGTATTCGGTCGCGAGGGGTGCATCGCGATGTGATGCACGCAATGGCCTGTCTCTGCATCCGGATCCGGAATGTGAGCAGAACGCAAGCCCTTATTGATCGCTTTCCAGGTCCCACCTCCGTCGTCGGAACGGAAGGCGCCGGCCGCCGAAATGGCGATGAACATGCGCTTCTCATTTCCCGGATCCAACACGATCGAATGCAGGCACATGCCGCCAGCCCCCGGCATCCAACTGGCTCCCGTACCATGGCGTCGGAGACCAGCTAGTTCCTGCCAACTCGTGCCTCCGTCGGTGGAGCGGAACAGCGCCGCATCCTCCGCGCCAGCATAAACCGTGTCGGGATCGATCAACGATGGTTCCAGATGCCAGATCCGCTTGAATTCCCAGGGATGCGGCGTTCCATCATACCATTGGTGCGTACCCGGAATCCCCTCGTACGGAAAATCATTGCCGACAGTGGTCCAGTTCTGGCCTCCGTCGTCCGAACGTTGCATCACCTGGCCGAACCAACCGGTGCTCTGCGAGGCGTAGAGCCGATCGGGATCGGCCGGTGACCCCTTCATGTGAAATATCTCCCACCCGCCGAAAAATGGTCCAGAAACCGACCAGTTACGCCGCGCGCCGTCGGCGGCAAGGATGAATGCGCCTTTGCGAGTGCCGACCAGAACCCTGACCTTGCTCATTCGTGTTGCTCCTTTCCTGACTTGGCGGCTCTTCGCCGGGCCGATGCTTTTACGGGCGACCTTGGCCTGAACGGTGGGATCAGCGGCGTCGGATCTCGCGCCTCCCAACGGCGGTAGGTCTCGGCCAGCACCTCCGCCCGATTGCTCGCCAGATGGTCGATCAAGGCACAGGGCGCGGCGGTTTCCTCGTGCCGGGCCGCCCAGATCAGGAGTTCCAACATCGCGGGGGCGAGCGCGATACCTTTTTCGGTCAACCGGTAGAGCCGGGCACGGCGATCCCCCGCCGCGGGTTCGACCGTCAGCAGTGCCGCCGCCTCCAGCCGACGCAGGCGGTCCGCCAGAATGTTGGTCGCGATGCCCTCGCCAGCACCGAGGAACTCCCCGAAGCTGCGATAGCCACGCACCATCAGATCGCGAATGATCAGCAGCGACCAGCGATCCCCGAAAATCTCCAGCGCCGCATTCACCGGACAACCCGAGCGCGGGTGTTGGGTCGAAGTACCTCGCATATTTTGAAGATGTCGCAGAACGCTTGTGTTTTGCAAGTTATTTTATGACTCGTCTCCCGACAGCGCCGTCGTCACGACGATGGCTCCTCGCGAGCGCGCCGATTTTCGGGCCGATCGAGCCGGTCCGACGCATCACGGGCGACTGTCGAATCGATTTGCAGACACGTCGCGCGGTGCGCGGCCGGCTAGATGCAAACCCGTCGGCACACGGCTCGGTGAGCACGGGGCGATTGCATTCTCGTTGTCGATCCCTATCGTCGCCGCATGAAAATGATCGGACTGATCGGCGGCATGAGCTGGGAAAGCTCGGCCGAATATTACCGGATCCTCAATCAGGGCGTGCGCGACCGGCTTGGACCTACCGCGTCGGCACGATGCCTGCTCTGGTCGTTCGACTTTTCCGAGATTGAACGCCTCCAGCACGATGGAGATTGGAACAGGCTGACCGCTCGCATGATCGATGCCGCGCGGCGGCTCGAGACGGGCGGGGCGGACATGCTGCTGATCTGCACGAACACGATGCACCGGATGGCGGAGGCGGTGCAGAACGCCGTATCGGTGCCGCTGCTTCATATCGCCGATCCTACGGCCCAGCGGATCAGGAAGGCCGGGCTCAAGAGGATCGGGTTGCTTGGCACCGCTTTCACCATGGAGCACGATTTCTACAAAGGCCGGCTGCGGGACGTGCACGGTCTGGATGTGGTTGTGCCAGACGAACATGACCGTGCCGTCGTCCACCGGATCATTTATGACGAGTTGGTGGCAGGAAAGGTCGTGTCGGCCTCGCGCGACGCCTACCGCCAAATCATCGCCCGCCTTGTCGCGGATGGGGCCGAAGCGGTGATCCTCGGCTGCACCGAGATCATGTTGCTCGTAAAGCCGGAGGATAGTCCGGTTCCACTCTTCGATACGACCGCGCTTCATGCCGAGGCGGCGATCGCCATGGCGCTGGAAGGCCACATACAACCACGGCCTTGAGGCGGATCGAAGCGGGCACCCGGGGATCGACCGGGGTCGAGCGGCGCGCCGCGGCTTCGGGGCAGCGGACATTCCGCTTGACGATGAACATGAGTCCCGACAGGGTGACTCCCATGTTCGGGAACCAGACCCTTTGTGATCGACGCCGACGCCGCTTCACCCGAGCGGCGGCGTTTTGGGCCGCGCGTCGATCAGCGTCCTTCCGCGTGGTGACGGCCTCACCCTGAGTCCCACACGTCGGAGCGGTCCCGGCCCGCGTTCCTGAACCTCCGCAGCCCTCGGCTCCGGGGGTTTTGTTTTGCCCGAACCTGAGAAGGATACCACCATGAGCATTCGCGTCGGCATTGTCGGGATCAGTGGCTTTGGCGGTGGCGAGGCGATGCGCCTCGTCGCGAGCCACCCCTCTTTTGAGCTTATCTACGCTGCGGGCGAAGGCAGCGCCGGCAGCCGGTTGGGGGACCGCTTTCCCGGTGTGCCGGCCAAATTGGCCGAGCTGGTGATCGAGACGTGGAACCCTGCAACGCTGCCGAAGCTCGACGTGCTGTTCGCGTCGCTGCCCACAGGCACCTCGACCGAAGCGCTGGAACGCGTCCCGAACGACGTGAGGATCGTCGATATCGGCGGCGACCATCGCTACGTCGAGGGTTGGGCGTATGGCCTCGCCGATATCTGGCCAGAGCGGATCGAAGGCCAGATCCGCGTGGCCAACCCCGGCTGCTTCCCCGCGGCGACGCTGACCGCGCTGGCGCCGCTGTTGGTCAACAATTTGATCGAGCCTGGCAACATCGTGATCGACGCCAAGACTGGCATCTCCGGTGCCGGCCGGGGCGGTGCCAACACCAAGCTGGGCTACGCCGAGAGCAACGAGAATCTGCTGCCCTACGGTTTGCTCAAGCACGTCCACATGCCCGAGATCGCCAAGACGATCGAGCAGCTGAGTGGCGGTAGCGCCACCGGGCTGGTGTTCACGCCACATCTGGTTCCGATGACCCGCGGCATACTCGCCACCATTTACTGTCGCGGCCGCGCCGCCACGGGCCAATGCCTGGACGCGGCCCGCCTCTTCTACGAAGGGCGGGCGTTCGTCCGCGTGACCGACAAGCCGCCGCAAACCAAATGGGCGACCGGATCGAACCTCGCGTTCGTCAGCTATGCCGCCGATCCGGAGCGCAACCTGGTGATTGCGATGGGCGTGGTCGATAATCTCGGCAAGGGAGCGGCCGGGCAGGCCGTGCAGAATGCGAACCTGATCTGCGGCCTGCCCGAAACCGCGGGCCTGGATGGCTTACCTGTTTGGCCGTGATGAGAGCCGGTCATCCGACAGCCCCGGCAGCGCCACCTTGTATTCCTGAATCGTGTTGCCGCCGTCAACAACGATCATTTGGCCAGTGATGTAGCTCGCCTCGTCGGCCGCCAGGAACAGGGCGGCATGAGCCACCTCCTCCGGCCTGCCAGGCCGGCCGATAGGGGTGAAGCGGCCGGCGGTCCGCTCCGCCTCACTCGACGAGCCGGTGGCGATCCAGCCCGGTCCGATGCAGTTCGCGGTGATCCCGTGCGGCCCTTCTTCCAGCGCCAGCGCACGGGTCATGCCCAATAGCCCGGCCTTGGCAGCCGCATATGTGCCGGACCCTGCGATGCCCGTAAGCGGCCCCGTGACCGAGGACATCTGCACTATCCGGCCGTGGCCGCGGGCCCGCATCCCCGGCAGTACCGCACGAGTCAGAAGGAAGGCGCTGGTGAGATTGATGGCAAGGCCGTAGGCCCAACCTTCATCACTTTGCTCGGATAGCCGCACGGACGGTTCGTCGCGCCCCATCTGCACCATGCCGGCGTTATTGACGAGAATATCCACCGGCCCCAGCAGATCGGCGACGCCCGCGACCAGGTCCGCCACAGCCTCTAGCCGGGTCAGGTCGGCCACCGCGGCATGGGTACCGGCGCCGAGTTCCGCCTGCCGCTCGAAGATACGCGCCGTGGTGGAGGTAATTGCCACTCGTGCCCCTGCCGCCGCGAGCGCCTTGGCGCACGCAAAGCCGATGCCCGTCGTGCTCCCCGCCCCGGTGATCAGCGCCACCCGTCCCACAACGCCAGCCATAGCTTGCCCTCCGCTACGATCGGGGCGAGCCTAGCTGGGCTGACAGCTGGCGAACACCCGTAACTGCAGCGTGAATGGACGCAAAGTACTGCGAACTTCACATCCGCTGGAAGCAGAGCCTTTGTCGCTCACGCGTTGAAGCAGATGGTGTGATTTGTCTGCGCGAATATTTTGCCGCTCCATTTTTTGGGTTTCGCGCCTTCCTCATCCGGAGCCTGGCCTTCGGCTTTGCGCCCAAGCACGAACCCGCTTCGCGGGAATAGGGCTGAGGTTGAAGCGGCACATTTCGATGAGGTCTTGAGCGCGGGGCGGTAGGCTTCTCAGCATGGGGTTCCCTTCATTTTAAGAGGAACCTCCGATGCCAGTTTCACCTATCGAACGGCCTGTCAGCGCGCTCCGGCAGCGCATGCTCGAAGATATGGCGATGCGCGGCCTGCGATCGGCCACGCAGCGGGACTATATTCGCTTTGTTCAGAGCTTCGCGGCATTCCTCAGGCGGCCGCCGGACACGGCGACAGCTGAGGATATCCGTCGCTTTCAGGTTCACCAGCACGAGAGCGGGGTGCAACCGCCGACGATCAACTGCTCGGTTTCGGCGCTACGGTTTTTCTTCACGGTGACGCTCGATCGGCCGGACCTGTCGCGGCGCCTGGTCTTGGCGCGCTCGCCTCGCAAATTGCCGGATGTGCTGAGTGTCGATGAGGTCGGCCGGCTGCTCGAGGCGGCCCCCGGCATCAAGTACAAGGCCATTCTCGGTACCGCCTATGGCGCCGGCCTGCGCGTGTCGGAGGTGGCAAGCCTCAAGGTCGACGATATCGACAGCACGCGGATGCTGATCA
>NZ_JFHO01000002.1:0-45221 GCF_000724705.2 Acidiphilium sp. JA12-A1 | reverse complement strand
GGGGCGCCAACGTCGTCGCGGAGGTAATGGACGGCCATCGCCCCGCTATCTGGATCTCCGATCTCTATGGCGCCCAGCGCGGTCATGCCGATGACTGGCAGATTTGCCTCGCCCACCAACTCCGGGACTGCAAATTCGCGATCGAGGCGGGTGATACGATCTTCGCACCCAGAATGAAGGCCCTGCTGCTCCGCGCCGTCGTGCTGGCGCGGCGCCATCGCACGCTCGCGGACGCTACAAGACGCGCCTGGCGGCGGCGCCTCGACCATGATCTCGACGCCGTCATGGCGCTCGCCCCGATCAACCACCACGGCAGACGATTGCGCCGACGATACGGCAAGGTTCGTGATCATCTCTTCACCTTCCTCGACCACCCGGATATCGCCGCGGACAACAACGGCTCCGAGCGCGAACTCCGGCCTACCGCGACATATCGCAAGGTCACCGGAGGGTTCCGATCCAACTGGGGCGCCGATTTCTTCGCCAACGTCCGATCCGTCGTCGGGACCGCCGCGCGGCACGGCCTTGATGCCTACACCGCTATCAAAAACGCCGTCACCGGAGCATCACTGCCCATCGCCCCCCTACCGGGTTGAGCAGATACGGGCGGGGAGGAAAGCGACATCTACCGCAGAAATAGGTTGAATTGGCTGGACCCGTTTCTTTAGAATGAACGGTATATGTTGAATAGAGCGTTCCGCTACAAGCTGAAGGTCGATGCTGCACAGGACTCTGTGTTTCGCCAGTACGCAGGTGTAGTGCGTCTGATCTATAACGTGGCCCTTGAGCAGCGCAGTGTCTTCTGGCGACAGCACCTGGCTCGCACGGGGAAAGCAATCTCCGTAACCACGCAGTGTCGCGAGTTGACCGCGCTCCGCGCCGAATACGACTGGATCCGGGCGTTGCACGTAACCCCGCAGCAGCAGGCGCTACGGGATCTCGACAAGGCGCTCGGGAACTTCTTTGCAGGCCGGGCCGACTATCCAAAGCCACGATCTCGTCGTGAGAACAACGCCTTCCGGTTCCAGGGAAGAGAGGTTGACGTCGAGACCTTGTCCCGGAAGTGGGCGAGAGTTCGCCTCCCGAAGATCGGGTGGGTGAAGTTCCGCCTGACACGACCGCTCCGCGGCACGATCAAGAATGTCACCGTCGCCCTGGACCCGCTGGGCTGGCACGTCTCGTTCGCCTGTGCGATCGAGCATGAGGCCGCAGAGAGCAATCTCCCGGACGTGGGCATGGATCGGGGTGTTGCCATAACCGCGGTCCTCTCCAGTGGTGATCGTCTCCGCATCCCGGGATCTCTCGCCTTGATCGAGAAGCGGAGACGCCAGGCACAAAAGATCGTTGCCCGGAGGAAGAGAGGTTCCAACCGCAGAGCCAAGGCTCTGCGTCGGGTAGCTAAGCTCTCAGCCAAATCCGCTCGTATCCGCCGGCATTGGCAGCACCGCGTGAGCCAGAACCTTGCCTCCCGCTTCGGTACCGTCGTTGTCGAAGACCTCAAGGTCCGGAATATGACGGCATCCGCCGCGGGGACCGTGGCGGAGCCGGGACGCAGCGTCCGTCAGAAGAGTGGACTCAACCGGAGCATACTGGAGCAGGGCTGGCACAGCCTGACCACACTCCTCGAGTACAAGCTTTCCGAACATGGCGGTCACCTTGTGGCCGTCGATCCCAGATACACGTCGCAGACATGTTCGTCGTGCGGAGTCGTGGACCCCAGAAGCCGCAAGAGCCAAGCGCGTTTCCAATGTGTCCATTGCGGCTTCCGAGCCCACGCCGACTACAACGCTGCGGTCAACGTGCTGCGCCGGAACACGGCGCCTATGCTCGTGGAGGGATGCGGTTGCGCGCCCGTCGAAGCGAGAACTGGACGGAGCCGAATGGCTCCCGAAAATCCTCCGCCTTCAGGCGGGGGAAGATGTTAAGTCGTTGGCCAGGATGAAGCGCGGCGCCGAGGGCAGCATGTCCGCGACCGAGATGATCCGCCGGATCGAGGCTGTTGCCGATTGCAGCGCCCCCGGAACCGCGAGGATCCTGTCCCGCATCGCGACGACCTGATCGCAAAGAAGCATCCGAAATCTCCCGCCTGCGCCCGTTAAAGCAGTCGGCTAACGCCTGCTGCAATACAAAATTGGTGGATATTTCCGAAGTTTCATCTTCGTTTTTTGCACATGCAGGATGTATCCTGGCCAGGAATTCCGGAGGCGAATCAATGAGCGGACACAGCCAGCCAGGCCCGGCGCACCCGGAAGCGGGCAATCGCGAGCACTATGTGTGGCACCACATGCGGCAGCCGAACGGCTTCACCTGCGGATCGACCTGCGTGCGCATGCTTTCCAGCATCCTCCTTGCTGGCGAGCCCGATCCGCCGCGCCTCCATCCCGAGGTCATTGCCGGCATGATGGGGACCAACCCCCGGACCGGGACGACAGAGATCGAGATGAAGCGCGGCCTCGATCTCTATGGCATCCCGCACGAGCGGATGCCGCCGACCGCAGACGGTGCGGGGCCGGGCCGGATGGAAGACCTGATCGGCTGGCTGAAGGCCGGCAACATGGCCATGCTTAGGTGCCTCTTCTTCGGCATGAAGCACTGGATCCTCGCGACCCACGCGGACGCTCGGGGAATCCATGTCCTCGATCCAGCCGCCCAGAGTCCCGGCATCCTCTCCCCCGACCGCGTCGCCTCGCTCATCCAGCCGCGTGGGTGGGAGTTCTGGAAGATCCCGGCCAACGCGCCCTGCCGGGAGTTGCATTTCGGCCGGCTGCCAAGACCCGGCATTGCGACCGAGGTGATGCAGGACGCGGTCGTGGGGCTCCTCCTCGATCATGGCGACCTCGATCGGCGGATGATCCCGCCCGAGGCAGCCGGCTGGCTCGTCGGGCAGCTTATGCGCTCCGAACGGAGCTATGGCCTGTGGGATGGCAACCGGCTCCTGGCTACCCACATCGCCAGCGGCTGCCAGCCGTGGAAGGTCCTCGAGGATGCCGGCTTCACGGTCGACGAGGCGACCATGGAGCGTCTTCGCGCCCAGCTCGCCCGCCTGCCCGGCGCGGTCTACCATTCGCTCGCCACCGCAGTGCATCCGGACGTCGAGGAAAATGGCGGCCGATGGCTGGTCGATGCCGCGCCAGGGCTCTTCGGCTTTGCCGGCGTCCACGGCATTGAGCGCGCCGATGAGGCAGCCGGGGGGAGGGCTGGCGACACGCTTTTGGAGCTCCGCCATGACGAGATGCGATACTTCGTCCGGGAGGCGCCGAATTTCGACGGAGTGGCCGCTCTTGAAGAGGTTGTGACGGGCCCGACACGCGGGCCGTCCGATGAAGATGCGCAGGGGCCCGGGCCATCTCCGGGGTGAGAAGGCGCGCAGGCCCTCCGGCCTGTCCCCTCATGCAGTCGCAGCCGAGGCGTCTACGCCTCCGGTGATGGCGATCCGCGTGGCCGATCAAGCCCGTAGCGCCTGCGCATCAGGCCAGCATCGATCATGACATCGGCCAGCCGGTCATGATAGCCGAGATCAGCGCCGATCCGGCACCCGAGCTCATAGCCGCTGATGGCCGCAGCCAGGCCGCCCGGAGAGTAGAGGTGCGCTCCATGCCCGTCATCATCCTCCAGCATCCTGGAATAGAGGGAGAGTTCGGCGCCGAGACCCAGGCCCCGCCACGGAGGAGCGACGAAAATCATGCCGTAACCTGAAACGGCGACGACGCCCCCCTCGTTTGCGCGGCATGCAATGAAGGGTATCCCAGTCTCGGTGTCACGAGCATCGGCAAGGCAGATGGAAATCCCCTCCGCCCCGCAGGCATCCGACGAGAGAACCTTCGCATCTTCCACCTGCCGTAAAAGGGGCCGCAGCATCCGCTCCGCAGAGGCCGCGTGCGCCTCGCCAATTTCGAGCCGTGAGAGACTCCCGTGCCTACCCAGCAGAAATGCAGGGGCACCAGTCTGCCACGGGCCCCGCCCTGACGCTGCCACCGCGGCGATGGCACGGGCGAGGTGCGGCCGGGCGAAAGCCGGGGTCACGGCTGCGGCTCGGGCCCCGGCTCCGGCGTGACCTCGTCAAGATGTCCGATCTCCTGGCTGGCCTCGTCAATGAACTGCGCCATCAGGCTGTCCGTGCTGCCGCGGAAGATCGACTTCGGCGTGACCAGCATCGCGCTGCCGCCAGTGGCCTGCGGCTCAGGCTTGCTGCAGGTCCAGGCCGCCGTGACCCGGATCATCTGCTGGGGCATGCGCGCGGAGATGTCCTGCAGCACCGACAGCCACGCGTCCTCGTCGATATCGACCGTGACCATGTCATCGTCGCCGCTGCCCCCAGCCGCCGCGGCTTCCAGTGCCGCGGCGAGGGTGCGGCCGACACCGGTGGCCTTGTCCGGAAGGCTCTCGAATGCCTTGCGCAACTCCGAGAGACGCATCTCCAGGAAGCCCCCGGCCGTCTCGCTGGCAAACAGATGAATCAACTCACCGTCCGGCTGTGCATCCTGAAAGGCTGCGTCCAGGATCTCGCGCTCCAACGTGGAAAGCAAAGCCAGCGGCAGCGGCTCATGAACGGCGACGGTGCTGTAGTAGTTGGTCATGATGGGTCTCCAGTGGCTTTCCATGCTATAGAAATTGGAAGTCGTTTTTCAATGTATGATTGATTTTTGTCGGGTCGCCGCCCATAATGCCCGACACCCGGTTCTCCTGCGCTGGAGAGGTGCCAAGCAATGCCGTTCGCCATCCCTCACGAGCCCCTCAGCCGGGGCTGGCTCCCCTTCGAGCATGTCGGCGGGGAGGAGGCCATCACACATGAGACCGTGGCCGAGGCGCAGGCGGCATGATGAGGAGCGACAAGCCCCGCATCTATCTCGCAGGCCCGGACGTCTTTCGGGTCGATTCCGACACCCATGGTGCACACCTCATCCAGCTTTGCGCCGCGCATGGCGTGACGGGCGTCTACCCGGCGGACAATGATATGGTCGCCGGCATCAACGCGATGCTGCGCGCCGGCCAGCCACCTTCAGAGGTCGCGCGGGCGATCTTTCGAGCGAATGCCGATCGCCTCCGCACCTGCGACGCGGTGCTTGCGAACATCGACCCCTTCCGCAGCCCGGGTGCGGATAACGGCACGGCGTGGGAGATGGGGATGGCTTATGGCCTCGGCCTCCCGGTCTTCGCGTACGCCTCAGACCTGAGGACGACCCGCGAGAAGATCTCGAACTGGCATTGCGCACCATTCTCGGTGCAGGACGGCATCACCCGGGACCGTGATGGCATGATGGTCGAGGACTTCGGCGAGGTCGACAACCTGATGCTCACCTGCTCGGTCGTCGGCGAGCGCGTTCACCCCGACTTCCTCTCCGCGCTCCGCGCGGCAGCCGCCCATCTCGCCTGACACAGATCACCACATGTTCTCATCTTGTTCTGGATATGCGCAATATATTGTGGGCAACGGGCGCGCGCGACCGCTTGTTCGCTTGCTTTCGCCTTGGCCGTCTGTTTGATTCGCGGCGTGGCGCTGCATTCGGCATGCGCCCGATCAAAACTGACGGGCAGAATTAGATGACCAAGGCTTCCGGCAATCCGACCGACGATATCAGCGGCTTGCTGGAAGATGGTATTGGCGTTTTCGACGACGCTGGCGAGCTTCATGTGCCCCTGCGCCGCGGGCGTGGCGGTACACCGGTGGCAGGCACCCGCGGCGACTGGGGGCTCGAAGATCCACCCGCGCCACCGATTGTCCCGGCGCCCGGCATGAATGACCGGGTCTCGAACTGGGCGGCCCGCAACATCATCGCGCCCGCGATCCTTGCCATCATCCAGCCCACCGGGCTCGACCGCGAGCAGGCCGGGCGCGTGCATGACGCCGTGCGCCGGCTGATCCCGGCCGGCCTGCCGCCGGGGGCCCTGAACCTGCACGGCGCGGTCAAACTACTGTTCGGCATGGAGTTCCGCTCGCTGCCGCTGAAGACCCGCTGCGAGACGCTCGAGATGTTGCTCGCGTGGATGGGGCTCACCGAGGAGGTCGGCCTCGAGATCTTCGGTGAGGACATATGGCGAGCGCTGCCGTTCCACTGGAACCAGCGCGTCGCCGAGCTGGACGCGAGCGACGATGCAGTCGCACCGGCGGAGGTGGCTGCAGGCGCGACCGACCCCAGGCGGGATGTCGCCACGGGCGTCATCGTTGTGCGCGAGATCGGCAACAGCGACAATGACAGCGCGAAGCGGGCGGACAAGGCAGTGACCAGCCTGGTGCAGAAGCCGCTTCCGCTGTTCCGCTCGAACCGCCTGGATACGTTCCGCGAGCGGATGCTGGCCGACTTCCCTCATGCCGCCACCGCGATCGACGATCTCTACTGGGACCTGACGACGCGCGATCACGTCGCATGGACGCCCCGGATCCTGGTCGGCAACCCGGGGGTCGGCAAGACCAGCTTCGTCGAGGCGGCCTGCCTGGTGCTGGAGATCCCCTACCTGAAATATCCGTGTGGCGGCGATACCGACTCCGTCTCGTTCCGCGGCGCCTCCCGGAAATGGTCCACCACCTCGCCGTCGCTGCCGCTGAGCCTGATCGCCTCGCACCAGATCGCCAATCCGGTGATCATCCTCGACGAGATCGAGAAGGCCGGCACCAGCCGCTACAACGGCAACCTGCTCGACGTGCTGCTGGGCATGATGGACCGCAAGCAGGCGTCCGGCTGGTACGACCCGCATGTCGAGGCCCCGATCGACCTGCGCCATGTGAACTGGCTGGCCACGGCCAACTCCACGAAGGACCTGCCGCCCGCGATCCGTGACCGGTTCCGGATGGTGAGCCGCATTGCCGATCCGTCTGCCGAACACGGTCCCCATCTGGTGAAGGCGCTGCTCCGGCAGGTCGTGGCCGAGCGCGGTCCAGGAGCTGCGATGATCGAGCCTCTCGGCCTCGATGAGATCGAGGCGATCACCGGGATCTGGGGCGGTGGATCCGTCCGGCAGCTCCAGACGGTGCTGGAGCACTGGCTGCGTCAGCGGGACCGGTCAGCCAGCCGGCATTGAGAGTTTGACCAGCTCAAAACCTGGCTTTGACAGAACGACCACGCGACCATTCGGCGTCAAGTCGGCTGGCGGTCGGAACGCAGGTTTGCGGCCTTGAAAGCCACGGCGATTGACGCTATTTAGCGTCAGAACCCGCGGTCGATTAGGTGACACATGTTCAATATCTTGCAGTTCTCTGATCATGGCTACTTCGCGCCGCAGAAGATTGCGAAGGAGTTGAAAACGTCGAGCGAAGACGTCGCCCGCTCGGCGGGTCTCGGACGTGATGCTGTGCAGCGCGCCAATCGGGTCCAATCTGACAGAACCCAGCGCCGTCTGCGTGAAATGGTGGAGATCCTGAACAAGTCTACACCACGGTTCGGATCACTCCTGATGGCCTACGCCTGGTACCGCTCACAGCCTCTTCCCGGCTTTTCGGGGCAAACACCAATGCAGTTGGTCATGCATGGCCGAGCCAATGAAGTGCTCGAATATCTTGATGCCGTGGACGCCGGTATTCACGCTTGACGGCCGCTTCCTACAAAGGGCTTCTCTACCGGGCAATCAATCCGATTTATGCAGCCGACCCCATGTCTGGTGAAGGAGCGCGTCTTTACGGCGGTAGATTCAATCCGCGTGGCGTTCCTGCGATTTACTGTTCCATTTCAGTTATGACGGCTTTGCGCGAAGCCAACCAGGCCGGTGCATTACAGCCGACCACACTCGTTTCATACGACGCCGAGATCGAGCGTGTCTTCGACGCTCGTGATGTATCTGCCGTCGAAGCCGAGGGGTTCTCGCCGGGGACTCTTGCCTCTCAAACATGGCGCGATGAGATGAAGGCCGGCAAGCAGTCGCAAACGCAGGTCTTTGCGAGCCGTCTGATTGCCAAGAACTATTGCGCGCTGCTGGTTCCAAGCTACGTGGCGGGGGCTACACCGAGTGACCTTAACCTCGTGCTTTGGAAGTGGGGCTCATCAACACCGTCTCGGCTTGTGTTGATTGACGACCAGGGACGGCTCGCCGTGCCCCCTCTTCCCGCCTGACCGTCAGCCGTTAACCGGCTGCAGCACGCGTCCCCGTCGCACCTTGGTCCGGCCGTAAACCGAGAGCTGCGGGTCACCTGGCCGCTGAAGCGCACGGCTCACGGCATCGTTGTCGACCCAGCCCCCGGGCCCCGCATCACGCGAAAGCAGGGCTCGCATCTCCGGGTTACGCCAGCTGATGCCATCAGCGTGCACCGCATCGCGGATCACTGCCTCCAGCGTCGGCCGCAGGTCGGCGGTCGGCAGATGGCGGTCCTGCCAGTGCTTCGGTGCGCGGGCCAGGCCGAAGCGCGCGAGGAGCGCCAGGTGAGAGGCCGGCGTGTGCATATCGCGCTGGTTGGTGGTCCGTCCGATCAGCGTCCAGGATATCTCCCCCATCCACCATAGGGTGATCATGGAGGCGAGGAACCGGTCCGCCGGCGGCAGGGCATACTCGTCCGGCTGCTCGGTCTGGTGATGCTGCTTGCGATCAGACATCTCGGCCTTGACCGCCTGCCACCGCGTGATTTCGTCCTCCGCGATCGGCCACATCCGCGGATCGACCACGTCGAAAAGGGCTCCCGCGACCTTCTTGTTGGCGTGTTCGGCCGCCCAGCGAGCCAGCCGGTATTCGAACGCCATGTCCCAGATCGGGTAGATCCGCGCCGCGGCCGGCGATACGCGCCTGGCGTCAGCGTACGCCCGGGCAATCCGGTCGGCGAGGAACACCTCCGGAAGCGCCCGCCGCGGGTCGGTCAGTTTCGGCAGCTGCTCGACGAGCCCGTAGATCCCCGGCGAAAGGTGCACGAAGTTCGGATTCATCTTCATGATCGGCTGGGCCCCGCTGAGCGTCTCGCTGCGCGACCCATAGTTCTCGGGCAGGGTGAGTTCCGCGAGATCCAGCGTGCGGATGGGACCGTGGCGGGTGATCTGGCCATGCAGGAAATGGGCAACCGTGTTCTCGCCGAATGGCCGCCGCCAGATGGAGGTCTGCGACATGTCCGGCCGGATCGTGTAGGGCAGGGGGGCGTGCCCGGCCGGGCGTTCAGGCAGCTTCTCCTGTAGCGGGAACCAGATCCGGTCGATCACATTGAGGAACATGCCCTTCGCCCCGGCAATGGCGCGCGGGACGCAGTTGGGCATGTTGTTCTCTTCCGGCGTGGCCGCCGCATAAGCCTCGCAGAGGCGCGTCAGGTCGAACGGCGCGCCGTCGTCCAGCTTGATCGCGAGGTCATAGAGCTGATAGGCGCGGCGCTCGTTGAGCTGGTCGATGTCCCGGATGATGTGGCGGCCGACGATCGCGGCGCCGGGAACCATGGCGACGGCAGCACTGATCTCGCTCGTCGTTGCGCCGGCCGCCTCCATGGCGTCGGACACCAGGATGGCGTTGCGCCGGCCGCGCAGCCTGGTCGACAGCAGCTTGCTGGTCGCCTGGGCCCGCCCGCGCGCCTTGTCGTCGAGGCCAAGCAGCCAGCCATTGCCTTGCCGGGTGCCGTAACGGTTGGCCAGGTCCGACGCGCTCGGGAACAGGGCCTCGAGGCCCAGTACCACGGTTCCCGGCACGCCGTGGGCGATCATCGCCTTGCGGTTGATCTCGCCGGATGCCTCATCGGGCAGGTAGCCGGTTCCGTCGGTCAGGATCTCGATCAGTTGAGGCAGATGCGCCTCGATGATCGGCTCGACCTTCTGCCGCGAAGGCTCGCGGCCGAGATGCTTGACCGCCTCCACCTCGATCTGGCGCACGCGCTCCTTGGTGATCCCGACGGTATTGGACACGACATCGAGCGTCGCCGGCTTGTCGAAGAAGCCGTAGCGCATGGCCAGGATCTGCGCCTGCTTCTCATTGCGCATGATGACGCCGGGGAAGCCGGGAAGCTCGGTTGCGCGGTTCTTCCGCCCGTGGCTGCCACCGAGAAGGTGATGCGCGGGTTCAGCGAGGAAGGCTGGGAGCGCATCGCGGACCTTGTCGAGGTCGGCGCGCCCGATCATGTGCTGCAGCGGAACCGGAATGTCGCCGGCCAGGATGCCGGCAAGGTTCAGCCGTTCGGTGGCGACATCCTTCTTGCTGACAACGCTGGCCACGGCCTCGGTCGCGCGCAGGAGCGCGCCGTCGACCAGCAACTTGAGGTCTGTCGTGC
Organism: Acidiphilium sp. JA12-A1; assembly: GCF_000724705.2. Taxonomy (NCBI): domain Bacteria; kingdom Pseudomonadati; phylum Pseudomonadota; class Alphaproteobacteria; order Acetobacterales; family Acidocellaceae; genus Acidiphilium; species Acidiphilium sp. JA12-A1. The sequence continues at coordinate 35,062 of NZ_JFHO01000002.1, read as the reverse complement.
TTTTGGCCCCGAAATTGTCGGCTTGCTGGAGGCGGGTCATGATCCCTTTCCAGTCCGAGAGCAGGTCGGCCAGCGTGCGGACGCCAGCCCGCCAGTCATCCTTGCTGTCCCGTGCCGCGACGAAATCCTCGAGGATCCGGCGCAGCCGGATAGCGGGGTCCGCCTCCATCAGCGCTTCGGGGAAGGGAACAAGGGCAAGCACGCGGAAAACCGCCGCGAGAGCCGCGACGCGCGCGTCGTCTTGCTGGCGCGCATTCATCTGGGCCCGGGCCGCGCCGGCATGCGAGTAACCCGCCTCGTCGAGGTGGCTGAAGATCTGCTTGAGGATCGGCACGGAAAAGCCCCTGAAGGAGACCTCCCGGCTCAGCAGCGCGTTTCTGAGGTCGAGTACGTTCGCGACGCTCATGGTCATCAGCGGGCTGTCGGGATTCTCAGAGACCGCCTGGGCGGCGGGCCGGGTCAGCTCGATCTCGTCCAGGGCGTCTCGAAGCGTCGTGCCGGAAGCATTCATGTGTTTCAGCCTGCTGACCCTCTGGAGTTGGGATAAAAATAGAATATATATAGAATGCATTTATATCAACAAATACGCGACTGCATTTTCGGAAAATCTGATTTAAATATTGAAATTCAGATGACTCACAATCGATACAATATCGATCTAGATTTGGTAGTATATTAGGTGGCTTAGTTCACGATGTTCTATAGAAATACTTTTCTGATCCCCGTAAGAAATTATGAAATTCCTGAATGCAATGCTTCAAACGTTCGAAGCGGGACGAATTAAGACACAAACGTACTGCATGCCTTGAATCATAAAACCAGTTTGTGTGGCCAACATAATTTTGAAACGGCGGTGGAAATATAGAATTATCTGCTCAATTCACACTTTTCATGATTCCGAAGCCATATACAGTGGAATCATCTATGATCAAGACTAATAGGACTCTGATCCGACCGGCTCAGGCAAGACAACAGTATTGGGCAGCCTCCATCGCCGACGCGATGCGTCGAAAGCCCGGCCTGATCGCTTTCGGCGAAGCTCGCGACGGTCCGACGACCGAAGAATCGGTCACCGCTTTCACCACCGCCCCCCTTGCATCTCGACCATGCACCCGATCGGCGTGTCGAAAACCGCCCGGCGCACGATCATGGCCATCAGTCCAGACCAGTCGCGCGGGCATTGGCATTGAACTCATCGATTTGACGCGCTGCTTTGTCGCCCAGATCTTGGTGTTCAAAATCGGAGGTGGTCGTGTTGCCGTCCCAGAGCACCTTGTCTTCGATGCGGCTCATCTAGGCCCGATGGAGCAACGGATCTTCGACTGGTCCGACCGGCGTAACGACCCGGAGATGATGGAAAACCTACTCGATTGCTTGGACGAACCAGATCGGATCTGCTCCGGCGGCGCATCGCCGGAACATCGCGCGCCTAACCCTATGGCTTCCCGAACGGTAAAAGCAAAACCGCCCTGCCCGGGTTTGTCGAATTTCATACCGATCGGGCAGAATTGCGATTGAACACCCTTCCAAGGTCATTTATCTTACCGATCGGTATGACGGATTAATGTAATGATCAAAGACGCCCAAGCTTTTGGTGCGCTGGTCCAGGCACGCAGGAAATCACTGGGGCTGACACAGCGCCAGTTGGCGCTGGCGATCAATTCCGGCGAGCGGTTCATCGTGGATCTCGAGGCCGGGAAGACAACCTGCCAGCTGGGCAAGGCACTCGCCGCTGCCAGCGCCGTGGGGATCGAGCTTGCCGACACTGGGGCGCGGGGCGCGTCAACAGAGCGACGGGGTGAGCAAGAGCTCGACCTTCCTGAGGTCGACTTATGAGCGACCACACGCCGGTTTTCTATGAGGCCCTGCTGGTTGGTATGATCCATACGGACACCAGGGGCTCTTGCTTCACCTATGACGAGAGCTGGCTGTCACGGACAGGCAGCTTCCAGATCTCACTCAACATGCCGCTTGGCCGCCCAGCGGTGGAGCACCATGTCATCATGCCATGGCTGGCAAACCTGCTGCCAGAAGGCGATGCCATCAGCACGATCGCGAGGCGGTCCGGAATAGCCACCGGCGATATTCTCAGCCTCCTCATGGTCGTCGGCAGGGACACCGCGGGCGCGTTGAGCATTGGTCAGCCTCGCAGCCGCGAGGGGCGCCATTATATGACGATCGCCGGTCAGGACGCGCTGGAGCGGCTCATCGAAGATTTACCGCGCCGGCCGTTGCTGTCGGGAGATGACGGCGTCTCGATGAGCCTGCCCGGCGCGCAGGAGAAATTGCCCGTCGTTCTCAATGACAACGATATTGCGCTTCCGCTAAACGGGGCGCCGTCAACCCACATCATCAAGCCCAACAACCGAAGACTGCCAGGCAGCGTTCAGAACGAGGCACTCTGCATGGTTCTGGCACGACGGGTTGGGCTCGATGTGGCCGGCGTCACCACCGGCCAGGCCGGCAAGCGCTCCTATCTTCTGGTTGAGCGCTATGACCGGATCCAGCGTGGCGGCGTGTGGCGCCGGCTACACCAGGAAGATTTCTGCCAGGCACTGTCGCTACCTCCGGCGTCGAAGTACCAGCACAACAGAACGGGTATCCCTGGGCCAGGACTGGCCGACCTCTTCCGGACCGTCAGGACTTTCATGACGGCGCGCGATACGATCAGGCTTCTCGATGCGATTATCTTCAACGTGCTGGTCACGAACGTCGATTCCCATGCGAAGAACTATTCGATCATGTTGACTGGGCGTGCCCGGCTCTCGCCACTTTACGATCTGATGGCCGGCGATGCGTGGTCCGAGGTTACCCAGAATCTCCCTCAGGACATCGGCGGCAAGAACCGCGGCCAATACATCAATCATTTGCACTGGCGTCGGATGGCGGAGGAATCCGGTCTCAGCGCCGGCGCCGTTGTCCGGCGGGTGATCCAGATGGCAACGGCCCTTCCATCCATGCTCGATCAGGCGGTTGATGAGGTTCGGGCAATGCCGGCCGGAGATCATTTCATCCTCGGGGTGGCAGCCAAAGCGATACGACGTCGCTGTGCGACGGTGATCGCCAATATGGATACCGAGGACGAAACCCGCCCCGAGCCGGATGCGCTCGGCCGCACCATGGACGACTCGCCGATTTCGCAATGAGGCTCGACTTCCTCGTCCTCGACGAACTCGGCTATCTCCCCTTCGCCCAGACCGGCGGCCAGCTCCTCTTCCATCTTATCAGCCGCCTCTACGAGCGGACCTCGATCATCGTCACCACCAACCTCGCCTTCGGCGAGTGGCCCAGCGTCTTCGGCGATGCCAAGATGACCACCGCACTCCTCGATCGCCTCACGCACCACTGCGAAATCATCGAAACCGGCAACGACAGCTGGCGCTTCAAAAACCGCGCCTGATCAAACCCCCTCCCCAGACCCCACCCCCGGGACTTGCCCAGATGGGCAAACAGGCAACCTCCCGCGCGCGTCGCTCCGTCGCTCACAAAGGCACTCCGCAACACGCGCGGGTCCCTCCTGTTCGCTATCTGGACAAGCCCCAAAACCAAGCAACAGGTGGGTCCCTATTCCACGCCGATCCCGGGTCCCAATTCAGTGCCGTTTGACAATCTGCATCGTACTGGATGGCCTGCGCGGCGAGGACAGTGTTGCCGAGCAGTGCCGCAAGGAAGGCATTGCCCAGAGCTTGTCTTACTCCGGTCGAAGGAGAGTTCATGGAAGCCGGCAAGCGGCGCCTGGCCGGTGACACCGCCCGTGCTGCGACCACCGGCGAGGTGCATGACCTGCGCCGCGAAGCCCGCGCCCTCAAGATCACCGGAAAACCGGGATCTTTGAGCGATTGTTAGCGCGACTGCACCAACTGTCTGATCTCGAGCCCGACCCGGACGAGTTCGGGCGCATGCCGGTGCAGGGCCCGCGGCAAGCACCTCCGGCTCGCTCGCCCTCTTGCCCCGCCAGACTAGCTTCCCGTTCTCCACAACGTGAATGGCGGTGTCTTTGTCCGAAACGTCCAGTCCTGCGTAGTGCGCCATGATTACCTCCCTGAGCTCCAACAAGCGGATAACTCGCTCGCATCGCGCCCCATTTTGACAGATCGAACCGCCGGATCGCGATCGCCGCATGTCGAGCGGCTCTTCGCGTGGATGACTCTTAACACGCTACTGGCAAAAGACTTCGCGGTAAGCATTGAAGCCTTCCTCTACGCCGCTTCCAGCGTGCTCCGCTGAGACTAATCGCTCGTTGAATATCCGATTCGAAATGGACTCTAAGAGAAGCGAACCAGAATCATGCTGATCACCTCAAGGTTTACCTCGGCCCACCTTGACTGCAAGTTCGGGCCACCTCAAGTCATATTAACTTAAACAAAAGGGAATTCGGGACGATGCGCTTGAATAATCCGCTTTTGACGGACGGCGACATCGAGGCCATTTCGTCATACGGTCCGGCGCGTGCGACAATCCACGGTACGCCACTGAACCCGGACGAACTCGAAAGGCTTGATGCCTACTGGGATGTCAGTCTCTATCTCTGCCTCGGCATGCTGTATCTGCGGGACAATCCGCTGTTACGGACAACGCTCCAGCCCGAACACGTGAAGGCGCGACTGCTCGGCCATTGGGGCTCGGACGCCGGGCAGTGTTTCACTTACATCCATTTCAATCGGCTGATCTGCAAACATGACCTGAACGCAATGTATATTTCGGGACCAGGGCACGGAGCGCCCGCGGTGCTGTCGCAAGCCTATCTCGAAGGAACCTATTCGGAGATTTATCCTGAGATCAGCGAAGACCTCGCCGGGCTAAGGCGTTTCTTTAACCAGTTTTCGTTTCCCGGTGGAATTGGCAGCCACGCGACCCCCGAGACACCAGGAAGCATTCATGAAGGCGGTGAACTGGGTTACAGCCTGTCGCACGCCTTTGGTACTGTGTTCGACAATCCGGATCTGATCACGCTGGTGATGGTCGGTGATGGTGAAGCGGAAACCGGCCCCTTGGCGACAAGTTGGCACAGCAACAAGTTCCTCAACCCGATAACAGACGGCGCAGTACTGCCGGTGTTACATCTCAATGGATACAAGATCAACAATCCGACGATCCTCGCTCGGATCAGCCACGAGGAACTGGAGGCGCTATTTATCGGCTACGGCTACACCCCCTATTTCGTCGAGGGTAGCGACCGAGCCAGCATGCATCAGGCGATGGCGGCAACAATGGAGCATTGTGTGCAAGAGATTCGCGCGTCGCAGGGGGAGGCGCGGCGGACTGGCAAAGCATTCCGGCCACGGTGGCCGGTCATCGTGCTGCGCAGCCCAAAGGGCTGGACCGGGCCGCGGCTAGTGGACAACCATTACCTCGAAGGATCCTGGCGCGCCCATCAGATCCCGATAGCCGATGTTCCCGGTAATTCCGACCATCTGAAGATCCTGGAAGACTGGATGCGCAGTTATCGACCGGAAATCCACTTCGACGGGGATGGTCGGATCATTCCAGAGTTGAGGGCAATGGCCCCAAGGGGTTTGCGGCGAATGAGCGCCAACCCAGCAGCCAATGGCGGGACTATTCGGCGTCCGCTCAATCTGCCCGATTTTCGCTCCTTTCAAGTTGATGTTGATCATCCAGGAGTGATGAGAGCAGGCAACGTGCCGACCCTCGGTCCGTTTCTGCGTGAAATCATCCGTGAAAATCAAGATAATTTTCGCATATTTGGCCCCGACGAGACGCAGTCGAACAAGCTTGATTCGATCTATACGGCCAGCAAGAAATCTTGGCTTGGCGCCTATTTTCCAGAAGACGAGGACGGAGGCAATCTTGCAATGGCTGGGCGGGTCATGGAAATGCTCAGCGAGCACACCGTCGAAGGTTGGCTTGAAGGCTATCTGCTGAGTGGGCGCCACGGCCTGATCAACAGTTACGAACCCTTCGTGCATGTGATCGATTCGATGTTCAACCAGCATGCCAAATGGCTCGAGAAATGTAACGAGCTAGCGTGGCGGGCGCCGATATCGTCGCTCAACATTCTAATCACAGCACTGGTGTGGCGGCAAGATCATAACGGGTTTACTCATCAGGATCCTGGGTTTCTTGATGTCGTGGCCAACAAAAGTCCAGATGTCGTTCGCATCTATCTGCCACCGGATGCAAACTGCCTGTTATCTGTGGCTGATCACTGTCTGCGTAGTCAGAATTATGTCAATGTCATCGTCTCCGACAAGCAGATACACCTCCAGTATCTCAACATGGACGCCGCAATCGCCCATTGCGCCAAGGGTGCAGGCATCTGGAATTGGGCAAGCAACGACCACGGGCAAGAGCCAGATGTCGTGATGGCAAGTTGCGGTGACGTGCCGACTGTGGAGGCACTGGCAGCGACCGCCCTCCTGCGTACACATCTACCTGACATCAAAATCAGGTTTGTAAATTGCGTCGATTTGTTCAGATTGGTCCCGAACTGGGAGCATCCACACGGTCTGACCGACAGTGAATTCGAGGAGCTGTTCACCGCGACAAAGCCGATAATCTTCAACTTTCATTCTTATCCGTGGCTCATCCACCGGCTGACTTATCGCCGGCCCGCCCAACACAACATCCACGTTTGCGGTTATGGTGAAAAAGGCAACATCGATACACCCCTCGAGCTCGCCATCCGCAATCGGACTGACCGCTTCAGTCTGGCGATCGACGCTATCAGCCGGATCCCACGATTCCGTGACTCCGCCGCCGATGTACGTGAGGTTTTGCTGGAACGGCGACAAGCCTGTGTTCAGCACGCTCACGAATTCGGAACTGATCCAAAACATATCTCCGACTGGACGTGGCCGAAAGCATACTCTGAAGGACGATCTTAATGGGGTGCCGTGCTCGGGATTCCGGCTTCCCGAAAGTGACGCACGGTTGATATCGCGGCAATTCCGAGGCGAACGCCTATGAGCGTATGGTTCTTACGGGGGCGGATTAAAAGCTCTTGATAGCTGGCCTCATCGGATCTTCCGCAAGTCTTCAGCGACAATATAGCGTCGCTATAGAGACTGAGGTATAGCAATGCTATTTCATGCAGCATGAATGCCGGCGCCACTCTGCCAAATGCAACCTTGAAGGTCCTGGAGGAGGAAGGCGAGCCAGAGTTCTCGACGCGCGATGTAAGCGCGATCGCGAAGGTGATAGCATCGATACTCTACCATCACATTGGCAGCGCCGACATTCCCACCATTGAAGAGGCTTTCACGCTCCTGATTGCGTGTGTTGCAGCAATTGCCGGTGAAGGGAGACTAACGCAAAAAGCCGATGCGGCTGCCGATATCATGTGGGCGTCTACGAAGGCGGCATCGCTTCTTTATGTCACCGCGTCGCTCCGCAAGCTGTCGACGCCCACCGCTGCCGTCCGCGAGCAAATCCGCCAGGGCGCCTTTCGGTCCATCCTGAAATCCAAATCGAATGTCCAATCACAATGAGAGTCCTTGTCACCGGGGCACGGGCCTGCGTGGCAGCCACCTGATCCCGAAACACGTCGCGGAACCACATCGAATATTGGCCGTCGCACGCTCGGCATCGGTTCAATGGCGTTGGCTGGCCAGAATTGTCGCGATACAGCAGATACCGGCATCGCTCGTCGGTGTGCCCGAGTTAGAACTGGTCGGGCAGGGGTGTAGTTGATATCATCACTGCCCTCAGCATTCCTGGGGAGATTCCCGTGCTACCTTCTTCGCATCTGCCTTCTGCGCCCGGCTTGCGTCGAGCGTCTGGCAAGAAGGCACACCTCATAAGCCCTCCCTCTGAGAGCGCAATTGCGGACTGGTTTATCGGTGCCGATCTGGTCGACGCCTATGCCATCACGCTTCCCGATTGGGCTCCCCGTGATATCGACACCTTGGCGCGCGAGGCGCTGGAACACCCACCAGCCTGGTTTCAGGCGTTGCTCCGCCTCCGCGACGGTATCGTCTCGTTGGGTGGAGTAAAGTCCTCTCGGCGGATACGGCAGGACGCCGATTCCGAAGATCTCGCGACCGTGGCGTTCTTTCCGGTCCTGGCGCGTTCGGAGCGGGAGCTTGTGCTGGGGGAAGACGACCGGCACCTCGATTTCAGAGCCTCGGTCCTGATACGGGTCACGACAGACGAGGGGAAGCGCGATCTTATCATGACCACGGCCGTGCGCTGCCATAATCTGCCGGGCCGCGTTTACCTGATGACGATCGCCCCGTTCCACCGCCTTATCGTGCGAAGCAATCTCGAACGCTTTTTAGCGCGCTGACCGTTCAGGGGTGCTCGCATTCTCTTGGCGCCTATTTCCGAAGGTGCAGAGGGATTGGGGCATCGGTTTCAGACGGGCGGCAGAAAAGCCCTGTCTGGGAACGTTTTCTCCACGACGACGGGGAAAACGCGCACCTTCGCCCCGACAAACCGGCGGGAGCTTTGCAGTGCCCGGCGTTCTGCTGGCGGCGCTGACAGCGGTCCTCAGAGAGCGATGCGCCCCGCCGCGACATCGTCGGAGACCAGCAACCTGGCCAGCACTGCGGCCCCGGCACTGGCCAATACCGCTCCCAAAATTTCGGCTTCGAGAGAAAGAAAGCATCCCCGAGACAGGAGAACGCCCGCGATTACGCTATGTGTGGAAAATTGCCCTATTGAGTCTCTGCGGAAATCAACAGTCGTGCCGGCCCTAGTTCTCAAGGCTGAGGTGCGGCGTGGATGGCGATTGCCCTCAAGAGCAGACTGTCTGCCTGCCCAACGCGACCCCCGCGGCCACTTCAAGCGCCCGACCTAGCCCGCAACCGGGTGCGTCAGCCCGCCACACATGAGATTGACGGCGTGCCGGGCCTGGCATCTGGCTGATCAGTCCGGAAAGTCGAGATCTCTTGACACGATATGCATAGCGCGACGGGCCAGCCGATCCTGATAACCACGCTCACGTTTCGCCCTAGCGAGATCGGCGAGGCGATCCAGCGCAGTCCCGAGATCGGGCGCAGGATCGAACCGGCTTCTAGACGAAACACCGATGCGTCCCCAACAGCGCAGGATTCCGATTGTACCAAACAGGTCGGTCAAAACCTCTATTCTGTAGTAACGGCGCTCATTCATCGCGGGCCGGATGCGCACGAGGTCAACGACGTCGGGAAACAGAGGAAGCTGAACGGCGGCAGGGCTGGGCACAGATGGCATGCGCGGGCGGCGTTTGACCACCGGTGGCACGGCCGGTGCGGATGGTGTCCGCTGCTTCCGGATCTCCTGGCGTGACAAGACCGACATGAAATGAGTCTAGCACGACCACTTTTCAAGCGAATCCCGTAAACGACCGGCAGACGGATTTTATTCTATCCGCTCTCCAGATTTAATGGCGAGATCCTGGTCAGCCGAGGCCGGCCCAAGGCATCGGACGGACGGCTTGAGAACGGCCCTACTGTCGGCCCGATGATCGCGGCCTGCCCGCACAAATCCGCACCAGCGTTGAAAACGTCCACCACCGAGATTGCACCACCAGACACGCAGACGCACGTTGCTGGGCTTTACGTTGGCGGGTGGGGAAAACCGCCTAACTTATAGGCGAAGGATCGGGGACGTGGCCCGGCTTGGCAAGCTCGCCGGCTAAAGTCATCATCGAACTGCGGGCTTCCGATCTGGCAAATTCACTACGAATGTGTATATCGTAGAAGATATCTTATGGAACCTCGTGGTGCCAATTTGGCCAGATTATCAATCTGGAACGAGCCATTATGGATGGAACGCGAGCATGTCTTTTATGGCTGATGGCTTCCAGCCTCTGTAGGTTTTGGTGCAGTTACGCCTTCTATCTGCTCGAACGCCCACTTTATGATCTGCCTTGGATCGGCGTGAATTGCAGATTCGATTTTGTTCCAAGAAACACTATCAGCGGGAGCGTCCATCCAGTTTGATATGCCAACCTGGAGCTCGCTCATCTTTCGCGCCCCCAGCAATTTTGGCAGCTCGCCTGGCTCAAACACCCTGGTTCAGTTCCGGCAAGCGATCGGCGGCTGCGATAGCTGATGGCGCGGCCGACATCCGTATCTCCGTCTCCGCAATCCGTGTGGGCGCCAGATCGGTATCGCGCGGTGTGGCAGCACGGCCGGACGGAGGCCGCGTTTGCAGCGCGGCCGGCGCCTTGCAAGGCGATATTCCTCCTCTTGCACAACGACCACCCGGCCTGCCGCCGGCTCGAGGCGAAGCAGCGCTCCATCGGGGTACAGGGCTCACGCGTTGTCGAGGCCCAGCACACCCCCCTTCCCCGCCACACGTTCCTCGGTAACCAGGTGCGCCATCGCGCAACCGCGCGTGGCGATCACGGCAACGCTCTTCTCGATCAGGACGAAGGTGCCGGTGATGTTGGTGTCGATGAAATCGCGCGGCCCGTCGATCGTCCGGTCGACATGGGATTCGGCGGCGAGATGCATCACGATGTCGGGTTGGTGGGCCTCGAAGCCGGTCCGCATCACCGCGGCATCGGCGATGTTGGCGCGGATCAGATGATGACGCGGATGCCCCAGTTCGTCCTGCGAAGCCAGCCCATGTGGTCAGAAATACCCCGCCGTCGCCCAGAGCTGGTGTCGGGTCCGGCAGGATGTCACCCAGTTCTTTTCCTCACCGGTAAAGTCCGGCGGATTATCTGCGCCACACCATAGCCCCCCCCGAATTCCAAGCTGCGCCAGCCCATCTGTCAGCGGAGAAAATTGTCGCGCAGTAGCTGAACAACTTCCCGCGAACGTCCGTCGAGCACCGCTCTTACGCCGAACAGGGCAGTCGAGGCGACCTGGCCGATCTCTACTTTCGGTGGCATGACCAGTTCGACCCGGTTCACATGGACATCAAGCAAGGCAGGGCCCTCGGCGGCCAGCCAGCGCCGCATCGCTGGCTCGAGCTCGGGGCCGGTGTCCACGCGCCAGCCGCTGATGCCGCAAACCTCCGCGAGTTTCGCAAAATCCGGGTTCTTCAACTCCGTGAAGGAATCGATTAGACCTTCTACCCTCTGCTCCATCTCGACGAAACCCAGCGAGCCATTGTTGAAGACCAGCAGTTTGATTGGCAACTTTTCCTGCACCAGCGTCAGCAGGTCGCCCATCAGCATGGTCATGCCGCCGTCGCCGCACATGGCGATGACCTGGCGGCCTGGAAAGGCGGCCGCCATGCCCATCGCCTGCGGGTAGGCGTTCGCCATGGTGCCATGCAGGAGGCTGGTCAGGAAGCTACGGCGGCCGTTTGCGGTGACATGGCGGAGCAGCCATACCATCGGGGAACCGCCGTCAGCGGTGAAGATCGCGTCGTCCGCGGCCAGCGTGTCGAGCGTCTGAGCGACGGTCTGCGGATGGATCAGCGCGTCGTCGTGCGCGCAGGCCAATTTTGCGTAACCCTCGCGATCCGCGGCCCAGCGCTTAAGCGACCTGTCGAGATGAGCGCTGTCGCTCCTCGTCTTTAGCCGGGGCAGCAGGGCCTCGATCGTCGCGCCGACATCGCCGACCAGCCCTGTCCGGATCGGCGCGCGCCGTCCGAGGTGCGTCGGGTCGCTGTCGATCTGGATCACGTAACGGGCGTCGGGATAGAACTGCGTCCACGCGAAATCGGTGCCGAGGCAGAGCATGATATCGGCCGCATCGATCGCTTCGACGCCGGCGCGATTGCCGAGAATGCCGGTCATGCCGATGTTGAACGGATTGTTCGGCTCGATAAATTCCTTGGCGCGGCTGGTATGGACGATCGGCGCCTTCAGTAGGCCGGCAAGCTGCACGACTCGGGCCGCCGCGCCGCGCGCGCCGATGCCGGCATAGATCGTGACGCGGGCCGCGCTGTCGAGATCGCGGGCGAGGGCGTCGAGCTCGTCGTCTGACGGGCGCAGCACGGAGGATGGCCGGTGGACTCGCCATTCAAGCCTGTCATCCGTCGTTTCAGTGAACATGTCGCCGTTCACGATCACCACGGCAACCCCGCCCCGCGTGAGCGCCGCCTGGGCCGCGAGCGTCGTGATCCGCCGCGCCTGGTCCGGGTGACTCACATATTCGCAGAAGACGCTGGCCTGTTCGTAGATCTTCCGCTGGTCAACTTCCTGGGGAAAGCGCAGCCCCGCCTCGGCACGGGCCACGTCGGAGGCGATCAGCACGACCGGTGCGCCGTTGCGGTGGGATTCGAAGATGCCGTTGACGAAATGCAGGCTGCCGGGCCCGCACGTGCCAGCGCAGACGGCGAGCTCGCCGGTCAAGTAGCCCTCGCCGCCGGCGGCGAGGGCGCCGGCTTCCTCGTGGCGGACATGGACCCAGCGGAGGTCCGATTTCCGGACGGCATCGGTGAAATGATTGATCGTGTCGCCGACGATGCCCCAGCAGCGGCGGGCGCCGGCTTGGCAAAGCGTATCGACGATGATTTCCGCTACGGTGCTGGCCATGAAATCTCCCGGGTTAGTGTGCCGTGCCGCGCGCCGAGGCACGGATCCTGATCAGGTCGATGGCGGGGCGGAAACTGTCTGCCCGCGCCGCGCGCCACCAGTCCGCGTAGATCGTCTCGTCCGGGGCATCGCGCAGGATGCCTTTCGGCAGGAAGGTGTGGATCTCGTCGATCGGTGCGGCCTTTTCGGGGCCGATGCGGTGCATGATGTGATGCGGCTGCAGATCGGTCGGGTGCTTGAACCCGACGGACGCAACGATTTCCGACAGAGCCTTCAGTGTGTGGGCGTGGAAGCGGGCCGCGCGATCGCCCTGCACCTCTGGGATCAGCCCGCGCTGGCGTCCCGGGCTCTGGCTGGTCACGCCGGTCGGGCAGGTCCCGAGATGGCAGCGCTGGGCCTGGATGCAGCCGATAGAGAACATGAAGGCGCGGGCAGCGTTGCACCAGTCGGCACCGAGGGAGATGTTCCGGGCGAGGCCCATGCCGGAATAGACCTTGCCGCTGGCAGCCAGCCGGACCTCGTCCTTCAGCCCGGCGCCCACCAGCGCGTTGCGCATCAGCACCAGTCCCTCGAGCAGCGGCATCCCCACCCAGTCCGACAGTTCCAGCGGGGCGGCGCCGGTGCCGCCCTCGGCGCCGTCGACCACGATGAAATCGGGCCTGATCCCGGTTTCGAGCATCGCCTTCACCATCGCAAAGGGCTCGTGCGGCTGGCCGATGCAGAGCTTCAGGCCGACCGGCTTGCCGCCCGAGAGCTCGCGCATGAGGGCGACGAATTCCATCATTTCGATCGGTGTCGAGAACGCCGAGTGCCCGCGCGGCGAGAGGCAGTCCTTATGTTCGGGAACCTGGCGCACGCGAGCGATTTCTGAGGTCACCTTGGCGGCGGGCAGCAGGCCGCCATGGCCGGGTTTCGCACCTTGGCTCAACTTGATCTCGGTCATCTTCACCGCGTCATGCGCGGCGGTATCGCGGAATTTTTCAGGATCGAAGCAGCCATTCGCATCGCGCGCGCCGAAATAGCCCGAGCCAAGTTCCCAGACCAGATCGCCGCCATGCTCGAGGTGATAATCCGAGAGGCCGCCTTCGCCTGTATCATGATAGAAGCCGCCACGCTTTGCACCGAGATTGAGAGCGCGCACCGCGTTCGCCGACAGCGCGCCGAAGCTCATCGCGCTGATATTGAGGACGGATGCGGAATAGGGGCGGTTGCACTGCTCGTTACCAACCAGGACCCTCGGACTTTCGTCTGGCTCGGACTCTGGAGCGATCGAATGACTGATCCAGTGATGTTCCTTGGCGCCGACATCGCGCTCTGTCCCGAACGGGTGGGTATCGGTTTCTCCCCGAGCCCGTAGATGGACGAGGTTGCGCGCCTCGAACGAATACGGCGTGCCGTGCAGATCGTCCTCGACAATGTACGCACGTAGGTAAGGGCGAAGCTGGTAGAACAGCCAGCGGATGCGACCGGCAACTGGGAAGTTCCGCGTTATCGTCCAGCGGCGCTGCGTGAAGTCGTGGATGCCGAGCGCGACTATGGCGAGGCACAGCAGGCCCAACCAGATCCACGATTTCACCAACAGGATCACCGACAGTACGAGCGCCGCCAGCGGAATGATCGCCCTCTTCAACAGATCAAGCATGAATTCTTTCCGAGTCTAGGATTAAGGATTGGAAGACGGTCGTCCCCGTTCAAGTTGCGCGGTGCGGATTGACCGGTCTCATCGCGGCGTCGGGGCATGATATCTGGCAGGCTGCCGAAAACGTGATGGCACGGACGAAAGACAGGACGGTCGGAATAGCTCGCAGCGCCATGATATGCGCCAGCAAATTCATATAGACGCCGAAGAAGGCCGGGATAGTGATTGCGGAGCTAAACGGGACTCCATAGCCGGACGATCTGACATCGATATGGAACCGCTCGTTCAGGTAGCTGTGTGGCACCGAACCCAGACATTAGTGAAATCGGTTGTTTGGCGGCCTGCTCATCCTTGAAATTCAGCAACAAATTTCAGGGTCCGGACATCAGAGAATCAATCAAAACAGTTCAATAACAATTATTTATGATATAGCCTCAATTATAAACATGACGTGGCTTTCGTTTTGTTGCATAGGCGCAAAAAAGGTGCCGCACGCAGGGTAAAACTCCACAGAAAATTGATTTTCGTCATTGCATTGCATAATTCATAACGCCATGTCTTCGACCTGTGACAACAACTAGGCGGAGAACATATGAACAGGTTTTCAGAATTACTCGGTTCCCGGAAACCTATCTGGCTCCTTGCTCCCTTTGCCGTCACATGCAGTGCCACCCCCGCGAGGGCGCAGACGCCTTCGCCACTCGCCGAATGGCAATACTCCTCGGGCATCCAACTCCAGCGCCTGTTCGAGCCGAAAATCCCGACCTGGCAGGTCGAGCTCGGGCTGGGCACACAGTTTGCCCCCGCCGCGCCCGGCCTTAATCGCTACCGGATCCAGGGCGGCCCCGGCATCGATATCCGCTACAAGAATCGCTTCTTCCTCTCCACCGGGGAGGGGCTGGGCGTGAACCTATTCAGCTTCCGCCATATCAGCTTCGGCACCGCGATTTCCTACGATCTCGGCCGCTCCCCCCATGTCGACGGCGAGGCGCTGAACGGTCTCGGGACTATCCATCCGGCGCCAGAGCTCAAGGTTTTCGCGACTACGGTACTCACGGAGGGCTTTCCGCTGACCATCCGCGTCGACATCCGTAAGCAATTCGGCGCATCCTTTGGCTATATCGGTGATGTCGGCGCCTACATGCCGATGCCCGGCAGCTCTAAAACATTTTCATGGTTCCTCGGCCCCACCGTCACCCTGGCCGACGCGCGCTACATGAACACCTATTTCGGCGTCAGCCACGCCCAAGCAGCAAGCTCGAAATACCATTATTACCACGCCCATGGCGGCTTCCGCTCGGCGGGCATTGGGATATCGGCAAATTATTTCGTCACCCCGCATGTCATCATCAACCTCAACGCAGCCTATGAGCGGCTGCTCGGCAGCGCGGCGAAGAGCCCGATCACGCAGACCGTAAACGAAGGCGTCGTCTCCCTTTCGGCGCTGTACAAGTTCTGATCGACGCTCCCTAGGTTCCGTACCTATTGCCATGACCACGGTGGTTTTGATTCAAGTCTCCTCGGAGGGCCTTGGAAGATGTCGGAAGTATTCTGGCTGAACGACGCGCAATGGGCTGCGATCGAGCCGCTGTTGCCCAAGCCCGGCGGCAAACCGCGGGTGGACGATCGCCGGGTTCTGAGTGGCATCCTGCATCGCTTTCGCGAGAGCTTGCGGTGGCGCGCACTTCCGGAGGCTTATGGGCCGCGGTGTTCAACCGGTTCAACCGCTGGAGCCAGTGCGGGTGTCCCGCTCGTCACAAGCTATTGTAATCGTCCAATGGTTCATTTCGACGCGCCCGCAATATTCCCAACAGTGTACTCCTAGGAGCAGGTCGGAAAAAGAAAAAACCCTGCCCCTCTGTGATGCCGATGGGCCTTGATCGAACCGTTCATACCCTTGCCGCCGCATCGAGGCCGACCCCGAACAGTGGCGCTGCGAATGATTGTGGAGGCCATCTTCTAGATGCTGTCGACCGGCTGCCAGTGGCGGAGGCGGCTCAAGGTTCCGCCTGCGGAGCAGTGGAATGCCGCCGGAGGTGGCAGATCCCGAAGGAATTCGCGCCGTTCACGACCGTGCAGGGGCATTTCTACAGCTCCTGTCTAGACGGCACCCTCGATCGTATCAATCACGTCCTGGTCCTGCAGGCGCAGGACATGTCCGGACGCAAGGCTTCGCCCACAGCCGGTGTGATCGACAGCCAGTCGGTCAAGACCACCAAAGCCGGCGGGCCGCGCGGGTTCGATGCCGGAAAGAAGATCAAGGGACGCAAGCGCCACATCGTCACGGATACAATGGGCCACTCAGATCGTCATCGACCGACTGGCTTCACGTCGGAATCCGCAAAGCCCGTCCCCATCGGAGCCAGATTCTACTTCAGAGCCGCAGGAAACTCAGAAAATCTCATTCCCAGATAATCGCCATCGCGAATCTCGATGCCGTGCGTGTCGTGGGCGAAAGCGGCGAACTGTTGATCGAATGCCTGAAGGGCAGCGAGGTAATTGAGTATCGGGCCAGACTCCGAGCCCAGCGCTTCACCCGGCATCACTAGAGGAATACCAGGCGGATAGGGCACGATGGCAGTAGCCGCGATGCCACCGGCAAGTCCGGCAATTCCGGCGACGGCGCCGTTGCCCCGGACCAGCCGATCATACGCGTCTGCTGGCGTAAGTAGTGCCTGAGGCTCGACATCGTAAGCCGCTTGCAACAGTTCCGGAATTTTCGCCTCGCGCAGCGCCGTGAACATCCGCGACGCAAGGTCACGCAACCCGATAATGCCATAGGCCGACGGATTGCCCTGCACCAGCGCCGGCATGGCCCGCGAAAGCGGCGCGTTGGCATCGTAATCGCGCTTGAATTCCAGAA
Source organism: Acidiphilium sp. JA12-A1 (assembly GCF_000724705.2). Lineage (NCBI taxonomy): Bacteria > Pseudomonadati > Pseudomonadota > Alphaproteobacteria > Acetobacterales > Acidocellaceae > Acidiphilium > Acidiphilium sp. JA12-A1. Next base: position 18,181 of record NZ_JFHO01000002.1, on the reverse strand, counting down.
GTGCATTGACCAGTGAACCCCATTTTCCCTTGGTCACCCCAATTGAAAACAGGAACAGGATCGAGAAATTCGCGGTCTTCTCGGCTACGATTCCATGTTCCGCTAGGTAGGCGGTAAGCAGCACGGCCGGTATACCCTGCTCGGTCAATTCACCAGAAGGGGCCATACCCGGTGTTGTCACCGTCACCTTGATCGGGTCCAGCATGCAGTAGCCTGGCTCAAGACCGGGGAAGCCGTGCCATACGGCCCCGGGGGCGAGCATCCAGCACGATGGTTCCTGTGCAAGCATATCGGGCGGAGCATCGGCAAAGGCGAGTTCCGTATCGCCGTCGCGCACGCGATCGGGCTGCCAGACGCCGAAGAACCAGGTTCCCCTGTCGGCAAATTCACTGGCTAGCCGCGCCATGGTTTGGCGGAACGAAACGGCCTCTGCGATCGCCTCGCCAGTCAGTTGCGCCCCCCCCCACACCGTCCATCATCGCCGCGCTGACGTCGTTGGACGCGATGATTGCGTATTGCGGGGAGGTGGACGCATGCATCATGAATGCTTCATTGAAACGCACATGCTCTACCTTTGCCCGCCCCTCTCGCACATGGATCATCGAGGCTTGGGACAATGCTGCGAGCAGCTTGTGCGTGGACTGCACGGCGAAGACGGTGGGACCGGTGCGCAGCGCCTGCGCCGGTTCGCCGCGCATGGCGAAGCGGTCCCGATAGATCGGGTTGAAGCGCGCATAGCCAAACCATGCTTCGTCGAAGAGAATACGGTCGACCGAAGGGCCGAGCAGTTCCTCGACCCGCGCAGCATTGTAGCAGAGACCGTCATAGGTCGAGTTCGTCACGATCGCGAGAGCCGGCTTCTCTTTCACGGCGGCATTCAGTGGCGCGTGGGCGATACGGCTTGAGATATTGCCGGCCAACAATGCCGCCGGAGGGATCGGGCCGATCAGCCCGAGATGATTACGGTGCGGCATAAGGTAGACTGGCACCGCGCCGGTGAGACTCAGGCCGTGCTCCACCGATTTGTGGCAGTTGCGGACCGCCAGGACCACCTGCCCGCGCGCGACGCTCGCCATCATCACCACGCGGTTGGACGTCGAGGTCCCGTTGGTGACGTAGTAGGTGCGATCGGCGCCGAACACATGCGCGGCATAGCGTTCCCCCGCGCCGATCGGCCCGCTATGGTCGAGCAGCGATCCGAGTTCGCCGACTGAAATCGACAGGTCCGAGCGGAACAGCGCCTCGCCGAAATAGTCGTGGAATATGCGCCCCACAGGCGAGCGCATGAATGCGGTTCCGCCTGTATGCCCAGGGGTATGCCAGGAGTATTCGGCTTCCGCGGCAAAGGACATCAGGGCGCCGAACATGGGCGGCAATATCCGGGCCCTGTAGCGCCGCGCAGCGGCCATGATCCGCTCGCTGATGAATTCCATCGTGTCTTCCAGCAGCCAGACAAACTCGTCCGTCTCGCTCATCACTTCGACCGGAATTCTGGTCGCATCGCCACGCTCGGCCAGCAGGAAGACAGGTACTTGCTCGTTGTGAGCACGTAGGTTTCGCAAAAGTTCCGTCGCATGTCTGTGCTCCGGATCACGGTGCAGATCCCAATCCACGATCACCGCCTGCAGGTGGGGATTGGCGCCGATCACCGCCATTCCGTCTTCGGCAGACCTGGAAACGATGGCCTCCACCCCGTGGCGTCGCAGATCCTCCAGCAGGCTGCGTGCGGCGCGCCCTACGGCGCTGGCTTCCTCGATCTTGTCGTTAATCAAAAGGATGCCCATTCCAACCGACGGGGCCCCGGGTTCCTGCGTTGTCATCTTTTACCCTCCGGAAGTAGCACCGCATCCTATCCACCTTGGCCATCGTGCCCCTTGATCCCGGTCAATGCGAAGAACCATCGCGAGACTAAAGTCCCGCCCACAATAATGGCAGAGGATGTTCGATATGCGCTTCGAAGCGATGTTCCGCTTCCTGCTCGCCGTCGACAGCGCCGCCTTGGGCGATGTCGAACGGCAATATCTCGACGGCATCCGAGCCGGTATTGCCGCGCGGGATGTGCGCATGATCGGTGCCGCGAACCTTGCGGACGCCACGCTGGCGATCCGGGCGGACACAACGATCGGCTGTATCCTGCTGGAATGGGGCGCCAGCCGGAACTTCGGCGACGTGTCCGGTTTCATCCGCATGGTGCGCAACCGGGGACTGGAAATGCCGATTTTCCTGCTCGCGCGCCGCCATAAGTTCCAGGATATCGACGCCGAGACGCTCCGGATGATCTCCGGCTATGTCTTCATCGCCGAAGACACGCCAGAATTCATTGCGAAGAACCTGGTCGACCATCTTGTCCGCTACGCGGAAAACCTGAAGACGCCCTTCTTCGGTGCGATGGTGGACTATGCCGAGGAAGGGAACCAGCTCTGGACCTGCCCAGGTCATAATGGTGGCGTCTTCTACCGTAAGAGCCCGATCGGCAGCATCTTCGTCCAGCACCTTGGCGAGGCCGTGTTCCGCAACGATCTCGACAATTCGGTCGTAGAACTTGGCGATCTGTTGACGCATGAGGGTCCAGCCCGCAAGGCAGAGGCGGAGGCCGCGAAAATTTTCGGTGCCGAGCGTACTTATTTCGTGCTCAACGGCACATCGACATCCAACAAGATCGCACTGTCCGCCATCATTGCCCCCGGCGACCTCGTGCTGTTCGACCGCAACAACCACAAGGCCGCGGTCCATGGCGCGCTGCTCTTCGGCGGTGGCATTCCCATCTTCCTGGGGACTACTCGCAACCCGCAGGGGTTGATCGGGCCGATTGCACCGGAGGCGCTTGACGAACGCAGCATCCGTGACGCCATCCGCGCCAGCCCGCTTGTGGCAGACAAGACCAGCGCCGACCGGACACGGCCGTTCCGCGCGCTGGTGCTGGAACAATGCACCTATGACGGCACAATCTACAATGCTGAGATGCTGCTCAAGGCGCTCGGCCCGCTTTGCGAATACATCCTGTTCGACGAAGCCTGGGCCGGTTTCATGAAATTCCATCCGCTCTTCGCCGGGCATTTTGCCATGGGGCTCAACCTCGGCCCGGACGATCCGGGCATCATCGCCACCCAGTCGACGCACAAGCAACTCGCCGGATTCTCGCAAGCATCGCAGATCCATGTGAAGGACTCCCACGTGCAGGGGCGGGGACGCGTCGAGCCGCGCCGGTTCAACGAACTCTTCATGCTGCACGCCTCAACCTCGCCCTTCTACCCCCTGTTCGCATCGCTCGATGTGGGCGCACAGATGATGAAGGGCCGGTCCGGAGAGGTGCTTTGGGACGACACGATCCGCATGGGGATCGAGATCCGCAAAAAACTACGTCATTTACAGAGAAGTTTCGCAAAGGCGGCGCGGGCTCCAGAGGAGGCATGGTTCTTCGACCCGTTCGTCCCGAAGGACGTAGGCGACACGCCATGGGAGGATCTGCCGACCGACGAGCTTGTCCGCAACCGCGATGCCTGGACCCTCGGGCTAGAAGCCACCTGGCATGGCTTTCCGGGCATGGTTCCCGGCTATGCGATGACCGACCCGAACAAGCTCACCCTCCTTACCCCCGGCTTCGACCCCGCCAGTGGCGACTACACCGCACACGGCATCCCCGCCCCGATCCTGGCGGAGTTCCTGCGCGAGCGCCGCATTGTGCCGGAGAAGAACGACTTCAACTCGATCCTGTTCCTCCTCACGCCTGGGCTCGAGGCGAGCAAGGCGGGCACGCTCCTCGCCGCGCTGGTCGCATTTAAGGAACTCCATGACACAAACGCCCCGCTCGACAAGGTGATGCCAGACTTCACCCGGCGTTTCGGCGGACGATATACCGGGATCGGGCTACGCGACCTCTGCGCGAGTCTGCACGATTTTTACCGCGAGCGTCAGGCAAGCCGCCTGCAGCGTGAAGCCTTCGAGGCCGCGCATCTGCCCGAGCCGGTGCTGCCGCCGCGAGCGGCTTGGGAGAAACTGCTGCGCAACGAGGTGGATTACGTTCCCATCGCGCAGATCGAGGGCCGCGTCGCCGCTACGCTGGCGCTCGTCTATCCGCCGGGCATCGGCCTGATTCTGCCCGGCGAACGATATGGCGCAGAGGAAAGTCCGGTGCTGGACTATCTGCGTCTCGTGGAAGAGGCGAGCAATCGCTTTCCCGGCTTCGAGAACGAGATCCAGGGCATATATCGCGAGACCGATGCGGAAGGCCGCATCGTCCTACACACCTATGTTCTCGCAGAAAGTTGATCCTGCACAATCAGATCTGCGACGGGTGCCCCCGGCTTGCCACGACAAATCAGACGGAGCGTCATTTATGACCACCCCCATTCCTGACCCTGGCGTCCATTCAGAGGTTGGCAAACTGCGTGAAGTTATTGTCCACCGACCCGACCTCAGCCTCGGCCGCCTCACCCCGGCGAATTGCCACGACCTGCTCTTCGACGACGTGATCTGGGTGAAGAAGGCCCGCCAGGAGCATGACGCCTTCGTCGACGTGATGCGCGAGCGCGGTGTCTCCGTCATGGAGTTCGGCGAGGCGCTGGCGGACACTCTGGGCGATGCAGATGCACGATGCTGGCTATTGGATAAGCGCCTCGGCACGGCAACCGGTGTCACCGGCGTCGATGCCGAACTGCGGGCATGGCTCAACGAAATGCCCCAAGCCCAGCTCGCGAAATACATGATCGGCGGCATTGCCCGCGCGGAACTGCCCTTTGCGCCACATGGACTCTATTCCCTCACCCGCGCACCGAATGAATTCGTGTTGCCGCCCCTGCCCAACCAGCTCTTCACTCGCGATACGTCCTGCTGGGTAGGCAACGGCGTGTTCATCAACCCGATGCACTGGCCGGCGCGACAGCTGGAAGCCGTGAACGCCGCCGCGATCTACACGTTCCACCCGCGCTTCCGGAGCGCGAAGTTCCACAAATATTTCAATGCCGCGGAGGAACATGCGGGATCGGTCAGCCTGGAGGGGGGCGATGTCATGCCGCTTGGTCAAGGGATCGTGCTAATCGGTATGGGTGAGCGCTCCACGCCGCAGGCCGTCTCGCAATACGCACACCGCCTGTTCGAACAGGGCGCCGCCACGCATGTGATCGCCGCGCTGATGCCGAGCGATCGCTCGTTCATGCATCTCGACACGGTATTCTCCTTCTGCGACCGCGATCTCGTCACCATCTATCCCGACGTTGTGCATCGGCTGCGCTCCTTCTCTCTGTATCCCGGAAAAGGATCCGACCAATTGCGGATCGTCGATGAGCCGAAAAGCTTCCTTGATACGGTATCGGCCGCGATCGACAGCACTCTTCGCGTTATCGAAACCGGTGGCGATACGTACGAGGCCGAACGCGAGCAATGGGACGACGGCAACAACGTCTTCGCGCTCGAACCTGGCGTCGTTATCGCCTATGACCGCAACGTCTATACCAACACACTGCTGCGCAAGGCCGGCATCGAGGTCATTACCATCGAGGGTGCGGAACTCGGCCGCGGGCGTGGTGGTGCGCATTGCATGACCTGTCCCGTTCGCCGTGATCCGATCTGAAGGAGAGACAATCCATGACACATCTTCGCGGCCGCAGCATCCTCTCGCTCGAGACCTTTTCCCGCAGCGAAATCCTCGATCTTCTGAAACTTGGAGCCGAATTGAAAGCTGCCAAGCGCGGCGGTTTCGAGGTAGCGCGCCTGACCGGCAAGACCATCGCCCTCATCTTCGAGAAGGATTCTACTCGCACACGCAGCGGGTTCGAGGTGGCGGCCTATGACCAGGGCGCGCATGTCACTTATATGGGGCCAAGCGGCAGCCATATCGGCCACAAGGAAAGCGTGAAGGACACCGCCCGAGTGCTGGGGCGCATGTTCGATGCGATCGAGTTTCGCGGCTTCGCGCAGAAGGATGCGGAGACCTTGGCGCAATATTCAGGCGTGCCGGTATATAACGGCCTCACGGATAATGCGCACCCGACGCAGGTGCTGGCCGACTTCATGACCATGCCGGAATTCTGTAACAAGCCCTTGCCGGAAATCCAATTTGCCTTCCTCGGCGATGGCGGCAACAACATGGCGCTGTCGCTCGCCATGGGCGCTGCCAAGCTCGGCATGAAGATGCGTATCGGCGCGCCGGACGCATTCTGGCCTGCACCCGACGTCATCGCCCGGATCGACGAAGTGGCGGCCGGTAGCGGTGCGCAGATCAGCTTCGAGGCGGACCCGCAGAAGGCGGTCGCCGGCGCAGATTTCCTCTATACCGATGTCTGGCTCTCGATGGGGGAAGACGAGCATCTATGGGCTGATAGGATTAGGGCGCTCATGCCATATCAGATCAACATGGGGCTAATGGAGGCCACTGGCAATCCGGCCACGAAATTCATGCACTGCCTGCCGGCCTTCCACAACACGGAAACGAGTGTTGGCAATGATATTGAAAAGCGCTTCGGCATCTCTGCTATGGAGGTCACCGATGAGGTGTTCGAATCCGAGCGCTCTATCGTTTTCGACCAGGCGGAAAACCGGATGCATTCGATCAAGGCCATCCTCGTTGCGACGCTCGGCTGATGCATATTGTCGCGGCGCTCGGAGGTAATGCCCTGCTTCGCCGGGGTGAAGCGCCGACACCCTCCGCGCAGCAGGCGAATATCGCGCACGCCGCCGCTGCGCTAGCGAAACTCGTTGCGGCCGGGCATCGGCTCACCCTCACCCATGGTAATGGTCCGCAGGTCGGTCTGCTGGCATTGCAAGCCGAGGCCGGCCCGAAAGACGCCGCCCAGCCGCTCGACAGTCTGGATGCCGAAAGTGAAGGCTGGATCGGCTATCTCCTGGAGCAGGAACTGGCCAACGCCCTGCCACCTGGCACCGAAATCGCCACGCTACTCACGCGCATAGAGGTTGATGCCAACGATCCGGCATTCGCCGCGCCAAGCAAACCGATCGGCGCGGTCTTTGACGAGATCACGGCACGCGAATTGAGGGTCACGCGCGGATGGGCAGTCGCACCCGACGGCACGGCCTGGCGCCGCGTCGTTCCCTCCCCGGCGCCGGTCGCGATCCTCAACGTCGCTAGCGTCGAGCAACTCACCCGGGCGGGTACGCTGGTAATCTGCGCCGGCGGCGGTGGCATACCCGTGATTCGGGACGGGGCCGGCAAGTGGCATGGCGCCGAAGCGGTCATCGACAAGGATGCCGCTGGCGCATTGCTGGCCGAGCAGATCCGGGCCGATTTCTTCCTCATGCTGACCGATGTCGATGCGGTTTATCTCGATTACGGCACCGAGCGGCAAGCCGCACTTCGCAAGACATCGCCTCGGGTACTGCAGGAGAAAGACTTCGCCGCCGGCAGCATGGGACCGAAGGTCCAGGCGGCTTGCCGCTTTGCGCAGAACACTGGCAATCCGGCCGCCATCGGCCGGATGGAGGACGCATGGGCCATTGTCGGCGGTCAGGCCGGAACACTCGTGCGGATCGACGATCCGCACAGCTGATAGCGCCGCCATACTTGCTGCCTGAAATGGAAACCCGGCCGAAAGTCTCCGGCCGGGTTCCGGTTGCCGGGATTACGCCAGCTCAGCCAATACTGATCGTGCCGGTGCCGATAAGAATGACCGAAATCACCGCGGCGATCAGCAGCACCATTGCCGCCACGGCTTCCCTGCCGGTGAAGGTTGGCGCACCGGAAGCCTGCTCCCGTTGCGCATACCAGTAGAACGGAATGCCAATCGCGTAGACGATGGTTGAAAGCAGAACGAATTGCAAACCCGCCGCATAAAGCAACCAGACGGCGTAAACCGAACCGAGCAGGCCGCTGGTAAACGCGGCCCCCTTGTGTTCCGTGCCATGGGCAACGGCGAATTCCGGCTGGCCGGCATACCGGAACAGGAACGCCGTACTTGCGAAATAGGCCGGCAGTATCATCACGCCGGTAATGGCAACCAGCCAGAGCCACGCATTGTTGGCAAAGAGGACAACAAACATTGTCGCCTGCATCACGAGCGTGGACAGGAGCAGTGACGGGGCCGGCGAGTGGTGACTGTTCTCTCGCGCGAGGAATTTTGGAAACACACCGTCCCGCGCACCGACGAACGGCAACTCGGCGACGAGGATCGTCCAGGCCAGCCAGCAGCTCAGCAACGACACGAGGACGGAGATGATCATCAAAAGCGCACCCCAGTGCCCGACGACATGCTCCAGTACATAGGCTGCGGACGGACCATGCAGCGCCGCCAGTTCCTTTTGTGTCAGCAACCCGAAAGGCAGAACGGACACGAGAAAATAGAGCAGGAGGCAGACCATAAGGCCAAGGAAAGTCGCTCGTCCCACATCCTCCGTCTTCCTTGCACGTCCCGAGACCACCACGGCCCCCTCGATGCCGATGAAGACCCAGAGTGTGACCATCATCGTGCTTTTAACCTGACCCAGAATGTTGCCGAGATGCCCGGCACGGCCCCAGATGTCGGCGGTGAAGTGGGCGCTGCTGAGAAACACGGCGGCAATGACGATGAATGCGATGATCGGTATGATTTTTGTTGCCGTCGCAAGGGCATTCAGGAATGCCGCCTGCTTCACGCCTGCAAGCACGACGAAATACATGCCCCAGATGAGTATGGAGCCACCGAGAATGGCCCCCCAGGATTTGCCGGAGATCAGGCTCGGGAAAAAATACCCCAGTGTCTGCATCACCAGAACGGCAAACCCGACATTGCCGAACGCCGAACTCAGCCAGTAACCCCAAGCCGAATTGAATCCGGCATAGCGGCCAAAGCCCTCGCGTGCATAGGTGTAGATACCTGCCTGGAGGTCCGGCCGCTTGTCGGCCAGAGTTCGAAAGGTATTGGCGAGAAAATACATACCAACGCCCGTAATGATCCATGCAATCACTATGGCGCCAAGTCCTGCGCCGGCCGCCATGTTCTGCGGCAGGTTGAATACTCCACCACCAATCATCGACCCGATGACCATGCCGAGCAGGCTGAAGAGACCAACAGCGCGGGTATCTGGCTGATTCATATCAGTCTTTGCTCGCCCCGAAGGCAACGGGTCTGTCGTCTTCAAAATGTCATTCATTTGCTGTGTTCCTGATATGGCAGAACGATTTGGTGGCAGCACGCGCCAAGTGTGCCGACGGTCGCCGGGTGGATTTTCTATCCAATATCCATTTTGGGCAGACCGCTCATTGACCAGGATCAACACCTTGAGGAACGTCGTCATGTGCCGCGATGCAATAAGAGGAAGGCACTCAACGAAGTACAGTTGAAGGACCACGTAGGCCGGGCAATTGCAATTTTCGGCATATATGCGGAGATGATTACGGATCAGCGGACAGAGCTGAAGGATCCCGTGATGAGCGAAAATAATGACCAGGGTTTATCGAGAGCAGAAGCCGCAAGGCTGTTGCGCGAGTTCGGAGTAAATGTCGTTGCCGACACCTCTGAAAGTTGGCTGCATGCGCTAGCGGCGAAGCTTTGGGCGCCATTGCCCTGGATGCTGGAAGCGACGATTCTGCTGGAGTTGTTTCTCGGCCACGTGCCGCAGGCCCTGATAATTTCACTACTGCTGTTGTTTAACGCCGTGGTGGGAATGACCCAGGAAGCCCGTGCCAAGGATGCAGTGGCGGCGCTGAAACAGACGCTCGCGGTTATGGCCTCGGTCCGGCGCGATGGCCTCTGGACACGCATCGATGCCTCCGGGCTGGTACCCGGAGATCTGGTAAAACTGGCGCTTGGCGCTGTGGCACCTGCTGACATCAAGCTCGTCGCCGGAAGCGTGCTGGTAGACCAATCAATGTTAACAGGTGAATCTCTGCCCGTGGACCGCAAACCAGGGGAACTGGCCTACGCCGGAGCGATGATTCGCCAAGGAGAAGCGACGGGGATCGTGGTGGCGACCGGCGCGCGTACCTATTTTGGCAAAACGGCCTCGCTGGTGCAGGATGCACACGGTGTCAGCGGCGAGCAGCGCGCGGTGTTGGCGGTAGTACGGGACCTTGCTTTGGTCAACGGTGTGGTTGTGCTGGCGATGCTCTCCTATGCGCATGCAATCGGCCGCACATTCGATGAAACCGTGCCGTTGCTGCTGACTGCGCTGCTCGCTTCGATCCCGGTGGCACTGCCCTCAACCTTCACTCTTGCGGCTGCACTTTCAGCACGGCGGCTGGTACGTGGGGCCGTGCTGCCCACCAGGCTGGCAGCAATTAACGAGGCGGCAACAATGAGCCTGCTTTGCTCGGACAAGACCGGGACACTGACGCAGAATGCACTGTCGATTCAAAGTGTCGTGGGCTTCGATGGTGCCGCTGAGGATGCTGTGCTGGCGGCGGCTGCCGCTGCGTCGTCGGAGGGCGGTGATCCGGTTGATCAGGTGATTATCGACGCCGCACGGGCACGGCGCGTAACCGTTCCCGTTCCTCGCCATTTTGAGCCTTTTGATCCAGCCCGCAAATACGCCGAAGCGCAGCTAGCAGATGGTGTTCTGCTCCGTAAAGGAGCTCTCGGCGCACTGATATCTGTGCCGCTATCCGCTGAGCAAGAGAGAGCCCGGAAACATCTCACCGAGGCGGGTTGTAGGGTACTTGCCGTGACCCGTACCACCGCTACCTCGACCGTTCTGCTCGGATTGCTCGGCCTTGCCGACCCTCCTCGCGACGACGCAGCAAACCTGATTACCGCCTTGCGCGACCTTGGTGTACGCGTGGTCATGGTAACTGGCGATGCGCCGGAGACCGCGGCAGTCATTGCTAAAGCCGTTGGGATCACCGGCGGAATCTGCGATTCGGCGGAACTGGAGACACTCTCTGCGCCAGACGATTACGGCGTGTTTGGCGGCGTGTTTCCGGAGCAGAAATTTCGTTTGGTAAAGCTATTTCAACGCGAAGGCCATGTGGTCGGTATGTGCGGCGACGGCACCAATGACGCTCCAGCGCTGCGGCAGGCGCAAATGGGTATCGCCGTTTCCACGGCAACCGATGTCGCCAAGGCGGCGGCGGGGCTGGTGCTGACGTCGCCGGGGCTGGCCGGCATCCTGGACGCGATCCGTGAGGGACGCGCAACCTTCCAACGCATCCGAACGTATACACTCACGATGGTGGTCAGAAAAATTGCGTTGGTGCTCTATCTCGCACTGGGGTTGGTCATCACGGGGCATGCGGTATTGACGCCGCTGCTGATGGTCCTTCTGCTGATTATCAATGATTTCCTGACCATGGCGATCACCACGGATCATGCTTTGCCCTGTTCCCATCCCCGGCATTGGCGAATTGGCCGGATCATCGGTGAGGGTGGAATTTACGGGCTGGCAACTCTCGGATATGCCACACTCATGCTGCAAATAGGCCGCAGCTTTTGGTATTTGCCGCTGGCGCAGATTCGGACGCTTTCATTTTTAACCCTGATGCTGGCGATCCAGGCGAGCGTATATGTTATGCGGGAAGAACGCTGGTTCTGGTTGTCAGCGCCGAGCATTTGGCTGGCAGGGGCGACGGTCGCTATGGTTGCCTTTAGCCTTCTTGTCGCAGGTTTTGGCATATTAATGGCAGCACTTAGTTGGAATGTTCTGATTATAGTTACAATCAGTTCTCTCCTTTTTACTCTTCTGCTCGACTCACTGAAAAGTGCCGTTACCCTGGTCAGCGCCAGATATTATAGGGCTTCAACTTAGGTCGATCGATATCAGTAGGTAGCGTCTCAGAGAGGTACACGATCCAGTCAACGGGCTCGAGTTGGAGAGTAGCTTTGGAATGCTGCTCGATGAACTGCATGAGGCTGCAACCAGCGGTTGTCAGCTGACTGCGGCACATAGCCAGATCATCGGGGTGATCAGGGAGCACGTCGAAGCAATGTGGCCAGAGACGGTGTCTGGTTATCGCGGTGATCTTGAAGTCCCGCCAACTGGCGAGGCGTAGGCGCCGCCTGACCGAAAAGTCGCCTGTTCACACGAAAGACGGCCCGTCACGGATAGCCGTAATACCATTCAGTTACAGGTTCTCACAGAATCTTCGATAAGAACAGGCGCGTGCGGTCGTGGTCGGATGACCCGAATATCTTCATCGGCGATCCTTCTTCGATGATCTCCCCATGATCCATCATGACGACGCGGTCTGCGACCTCTCGGGCGAACCCCATTTCGTGGGAAACGACAACCATCGTCATGCCTTCCCGCGCGAGTTGCCGCATCACCGACAGTACTTCTCCAATCATCTCGGGGTCGAGGGCGCTCGTGGGTTCGTCGAACAGCATCAGGCGCGGCTGCATCGCCAAGGCCCGTGCTATCGCGACACGCTGTTGTTGTCCGCCGGAAAGATGGGCCGGATAAGCATCTTCCTTGTCCGCGAGTCCGACGCGGTCCAGCAATGCCTTGGCTCGTGCGCGAGCCTCGGACGCCGAAAGGCCGAGCACGCGAACAGGTGCTTCGGTGATATTGTCGAGCGCCGTCATGTGATTGAAGAGATTGAACCGTTGAAAAACCATCCCGATCTCGCGTCGTTGGAGTGCGATGTTTCGCGGACGGTCTTCAACCAGCCGGCCCCTCTGTTCCCGATAGCCGATCAAATGGCCGTTCACCAGGATTCGACCTTCCTGAATTTTCTCGAGGTGATTGATGCACCGTACGAATGTTGTCTTTCCGGAACCTGATGGGCCTATGATAACAACCGTCTCGCCACGTCGGACCGTCAGTGACACATTCTTAAGTACTTGCAGCGGCCCGTACCATTTGCTCACGTTGTCGGCGGCGACAATGATGTCAGCAGACTCCTCTGGCGAAGCAGGCACCACCGAAGTAGCCAATTGGTCAGCTTGCATTCTCAGCTCCTCTGAAATGCCCTTGCAAAGCGAGTCCCGAAGAAGCGAGATGTAAAGTCGGGTCGTGCCTCGCGCAATTGAGAACGACTGAATCGTCGCTCGATATATCCTTGCGCAATCCCCCACAATGTTGTAAGTGTTAAGTAATACAAGGCAACAACTGCGTATAGTTCAAATACGCGGAATGTGGCGGATGTGAGAGTCTCAGTCGTAAGTAGTAGTTCCTGCACACCGATTACGCTCACAAGCGTACTATTTTTTAGCATAGAGTTAAATTCGTTGCCCAAGGGCGGAACAATAAACCGTGCTGCCTGAGGCAGAACGATACGGCGCATCAGCAGTGGATACGTCATACCCAACGACCGAGCGGCTTCCGTTTGGCCCTGATCAACGGAAGCAATGCCGGCGCGGATGATCTCCGCCATGTAAGCGCCTTCATTCAGGCTGAGCGCGACAATCCCCGCCTGCACGTTCCCTGGAATGACGAGCGGACCGAGATCAATGTCATGGAAGCGCAGGATGTTTGCTGCGGCAAGGCCGGTGTAGATGAATATGATCTGGACCAGAAGCGGGACCCCGCGCATTACCCAGACGTATGCACGAACGATGCTGACGATCGGCTGGATATTCGATATACGGCCGAGCGCCGCAAAGAGGCCGATCATCGTCCCAAGCGTTTGTGATGCGACGCTGAGGACGATCGTGAGCATCAGGCCATGTAGATAGGTGGCGCTCGGTGTAAGGAGATAGTGCCAGAAGAATGGCCAGTCGAAGTGCATTTACTGTAATACGCTTTGCTCAAGATTGTCGCCAGAAATCCCCCACCTTTTCAGGATTTTATTGTATTTTCCGGTTTTATGTAGATTATCTATCGCCTTTTGAATTGCTTTTGCCAGTTCCGCATTGTCCTTCCGGACGCCGACTCCGGTGAGTATCTTATGGAAGGGTTTACCCGCCACGGCGAAGGTCGCCGGATGAGTCTTGATGTAATAAGCGCCGGTTTCGAGTGTTGTTCCATAGGCATCAACCTGCCCTGTGACGAGTTCTTGCAGAGCGTCGGTATCAGTGGGGAAAACAATGATATCCATTGGCTTTTTGCCAATTTTTTGAAAGACTTTGTTCTGCTTATGGAGGATATCCGCAATCGTGGTGCCATTTTCGACCGCGACTTTCAAGCCAGAAAGATCTGCAAGACCGCGAATACCGTGGTCGTGACCTCTTTTAACGAGCAGAGCTTCACTGGAATACATGTAGTCGACCATGTCGATCACTTTGCGGCGCGCCGGTTTGTCGAAAAGCTGTGAAATAATTGCGTCGCAGTGGCCCGCCAGAAGTGCAGGAATAATGCCGCTGAACGGAATGTTCTTCCAGACAGGTCTCAGTCCCATCTCTCCGGCGATCGCGTCGCCTATTTCAATGTCTGAGCCGACCGGCTTTGATTTGGTATTATAGTACTCAAGGGGCGGAGAGGAAATATCAGAGCAATAGATGATCTTTCCGCTGGCCGCGAGTTTTGGCGGAGGCGCGACGTTTGCGGCAAGTACGGGTGATCCGGTAAGTGTGGCCAAGATAAGCGCGCTGGCCGCTATGCAATTTTTATTTGCGAGTATAAACCGCTGAATGGGCGTTTTCTTGTGACATCCCATTGTGCTTCTCCTTATACTTGGCATTGGCGACACGAAGCGCACCATCTCGGCATCGCTGAATATGACGCTTCGTGACTTCTGCAGCCCGCGCTCCATCCCTTTCGACGACCGCCGCGACCAAGTCGCGGTGTTCCTGGCGTGTCACCGACCATTGATCAAACCAGAGAACGTCGATCCATGTGAGAAGACGGAGCTGGTCATAGATCTGAAGCAATGCCTGGCAGATCCGGCTATTGCCGCATTCCCGGGCGACGATCTCGTGCAGGGACAAGGCCAGTTTGACCTCCTCATGGAGTTCGTCGGCGGTCAATGTAGGCATGGCTTCGAACCGAGCGAGCTGCTTCATCAAGTCATTGAGTTCGGCGATCGCATCGGCGGTGATGCGTTCGGCGGTCAGCCTGCAGGCACTTACCTCGAGGACCTCACGGAATTCGTAGAGCTCAGCGATATTTTCGCAATCGAATTCCAGGGCGAAATAGCCACGTCCCGGTCGGCTGATGGCGAGACCATCATGTTCAATGCGGCTCAGGGCTTCGCGCAAAGGTGTTCGACTAACCTGAATGCGGCGTGCAAGATCTCGTTCGCTCAAACGCTCGCCGGGCCTGATGGCACCGGAGAGGATTATTTCTCTTATCGAGTCGTAAGCGAATTGGCTAAGCGATTTGAGATCTTCGTCCGACGAGTGCTCGCTGGATGGCATACCAAACGGTATACCAGCGTTGCAGCAGTGACAAGCAAAAATAAGCTGGCGGTTTGGTCTAGTATCGGGGAGCACGGATGGCTGAGACGGGTTCCGGAGTGATTATGGTGAACACTGCGCCAGCTAAAGCAGGCGGCTTCCCAGGGAAGCTAGGCCGCAACCGGCTTGCTTCGCCCCTGATCGCACGTTCCATGCGGGAAGTTCGCCCGTTGGAGCACGACGCGGGCCGCCGCCACATCTCGGTCGAGAGAGCGTCCGCAGTCGCAGCGGTGCATTCTCTCCGAGAGTTTCTTCGGCTTGATCGTGCCGCAGTCCGGGCAGGTCTGCTAGGTTCCACGAGGATCGACCAGCACGACGACGCCACCAGCGTTTGCAGCTTTGAAGGTGACGTGCTGAACGAGCATTCCCCTCGCCATCCCGGCCACATTAAGGTTCTCGAAGGCGATGTGCGTGAAGCGGTCCACCAGCGACCGCGAGAGCTTGTGCGAAAAGTCCCGGCGCTGGTTGGCAATGCGGGCGTGCAGCCGGGCGACCCGCAGCTTCGCTTTGCGCTGCCGCCTGCTATGGCGCTTCTTGCGGGAGACGACGCGTGGGGCGCGGCGCAGGGCCTTGGCGGCTTTGGACGTCCACGGCGGCGTCGGCACCGCTTCTCCGGTGGAAGGTGGAAAGCGCCATGAGGCTGGACAGCCCAACGTCGATGCCAACGACCCCGACCGCTCTTTCGGCGGGAGCCGCATCTGGCAAGTCGATCTGGAAGCAGACATACCACTTGCCACAGGATCAGCTCACCACCGCCGCGCCCACCTTCGCTTCCGGCGGCAGATCGCGATGCCACTTTGCCTTGATCTCACCGGGAACGCCCGCGATGCCAAGCCGTTTTGTCTTGCGGATCGTCAGGCCGTCGCCCACCCGGAACTCGGCGCTGTCGAACCGTCTCTTGGGCGGGAAGCGAGGGAACCCGGCCAGCAGTTCATCCTCGGTGCGGACGGCCTTCAATTCGCGGGCTTGATTGCCGTAACGGAGGCTGATGCCCCGGCGGCGATAGGCTTCAATGCGCTGCTGCAAGGCGGCGTTGTAGCGGTCGCGGAAAGCCCTCAGCATCCCCGTGAGCGCAGCCCTCTGCGCCAGGTTCGGATACAGACGATGCTTGAACGAGAGGCGCATTCAGACGCCCTTCTGCGCTTCGATGTAGCGCCGGATCGTCGCCTCGGACACCGCCCCGACCGACGCCGCGAAGTAACTGCGGCCCCAAAGGGTCGGCAACCGCGACCGGAGGGAAGGAAACTCCTCACGCAGAAGGCGGCTGGTTTTGCCCTTGAAGCCATTGACGATCTCGGCAACGCAGAGGGCCGGATCGGCCTCCACGAAAAGGTGGACGTGATCGGGCATTACTTCGGTCGCGTGGATCGTCATGCCGGGTTCGTCCGCGATCTCTCCGAGCAATGCCTTGAGCCGCCCTTCGACGGGCGGAGTGAGGACCGGACGGCGGTATTTCGGACACCACACAACGTGGAATTTCAGCGAAAAGACCGCCCCGGCGTTCCTGGCGTAACGCTCTGCGAGCAAAGCGGTGGATTATACATGCGCCGGATACTTATTCAGCGGTCGTGTGTCGCGCTGACGCGCGACCCGGCATTCCCCTGTCGCGTGAACGCGACAGTCCCGAGCCGGAGGTTCTGATGGAGGGCCGAGGAATGCTCTGGTTGCGATACTCGGCGCTGGGATGGCTCTTTAGATTTCGCGATATCGAAACTGATCGCTGGGAGGGTTTTGTTCGGTGCACGAGCAGAAGATGGTGGTTCCTTGTTCGCCGAAGATCTTGGGGCGTCAGGATGGTGTGAGGACAGGCGGTTCGGATCAAGTTGAGTGACGAGGAGCACATCGAATTGAACCTCTTTTCGGCGCTACATGAACCAAAATAAAGTTACAAATATTAGATATCCCTACAGACAAAAAACCTCTACTAATAAAATCGTAAGGAAAAAATAAAATGATCAGCTTTATAGCTGCCTACTATCCCATAATAAAACATCCGTTTATTTTGGTGATATTGGTATCTATTTGCGGCGCTCTTGCGATATTCCTTGTGGATCGACTGTTCTACCGAGATAAATCGTGGCATAGGATTTCGCGGCGAAAAGACGATTAGCTGACCGCTGATCGGGGATATTTGACCAGGCCGCTATCGGAGAGGCGGGAATCAAAGCCTTGGGTCACCAACCGGCTGTGGTCGCCATCCGATCCAGTTCGTTGAGTCTGGCGGTTGTCAGCAACACCGAGCACTGGGTTGCAGTCGATGCTTCCGCTTTCATGCGCGTGTCAGCCTGAATTTTCGTGAATTCGCCCAGGGCTTCGCCTTGGCGCGCGCTATTGTTCGGCCAGGTTGTCCTCGCGGCGTCCGCTGCCTCGTAAGCGATCCGATCCTCAACAGCAGCCAGCCACTTTGCCGACCGGAGATCGCAGCGCACTGCCAAAACTGCCCACCATTCAAACCGCACTAGACCAGATGTTCGCCTGAGATTGGGGTGACCCGTCTCGCAGTATGCAGGTTTCCGAGGGTTGCGCCGGGAGGTCCGGTGCCGAGCCTCAATGCATAGGAGACGGGTCATGGGAAAGCATATCACTTTTATCGGGCTGGACGTGCACAAGGAGACGATCACGGTCGCGCTGGCGGAATCTGGCGGCCGCGATGACGTGCGCGAGTATGGCCGGATCGCGAACACCCCGGAGGCGCTGACGAGGGTGGTGACGAAGTTGCAGCGCGTGGGCGGGGAACTGCGATTTTGCTATGAAGCGGGTCCATGTGGCTACGGGATCCAGCGACAGCTGACGGCGGCCGGGCATGACTGCGTGGTGGTGGCGCCGTCGCTGATCCCTCGCAAGCCGGGGGAACGGATCAAGACGGATCGTCGGGATGCGGTGAACCTGGCCAGGCTGCATCGGGCGGGGGAATTGACGGCGGTCTGGGTGCCGGATCCGGCGCATGAAGCGATCCGTGACCTGGTCCGGACTCGATTGATGGC
>NZ_JFHO01000003.1:0-57968 GCF_000724705.2 Acidiphilium sp. JA12-A1 | reverse complement strand
AAGGCCCTGCTGCTCCGCGCCGTCGTGCTGGCGCGGCGCCATCGCACGCTCGCGGACGCTACAAGACGCGCCTGGCGGCGGCGCCTCGACCATGATCTCGACGCCGTCATGGCGCTCGCCCCGATCAACCACCACGGCAGACGATTGCGCCGACGATACGGCAAGGTTCGTGATCATCTCTTCACCTTCCTCGACCACCCGGATATCGCCGCGGACAACAACGGCTCCGAGCGCGAACTCCGGCCTACCGCGACATATCGCAAGGTCACCGGAGGGTTCCGATCCAACTGGGGCGCCGATTTCTTCGCCAACGTCCGATCCGTCGTCGGGACCGCCGCGCGGCACGGCCTTGATGCCTACACCGCTATCAAAAACGCCGTCACCGGAGCATCACTGCCCATCGCCCCCCTACCGGGTTGAGCAGATACGCGGCCGGGCTGTTCTGAGCGATGCCCCGGCGCGGAGCGGCGGTAATGATCATGGCCCGCCGCTCCGCCCGTTCCCTTTACAGCCTGCTGGTTGCCCCGATAGGAAGCCGGTGACGGCAGAAAGGCGGGCTCGTCGGCCGGAGCCACCCGTGGCGCCTGAGAGCAGGCCTGTCAGCATCAAAACCGGGATCAAGCATCTAGTTGAGGTCGCCTCGGCATAGATGAAGCGCGATGCGCCGAGAACCGCGACGAGATCTGGGCCGCACGCGTCTCGCAGGTAAGTCGTCCAACCACCACCAGCACCGTATCGCCGGCATAATCGACAAACAGCTTCTTATCCGAAGCATGCGTCTGGCGCATTGTCACCGGCAACTTCGCTTCCCAGTTCCGGCAGAGCTCACAGAAGCAGCTATACCGATCCCCCTGGATGCACGGCGAGAGGTGCTTGCGCTGTAACTCCCGGCGGATCCGCGCCCATTCCAGCCGCCTCCAGCCGCCGTAGCGTCAGGCGTACCGTCGATGCGGCAACCTCAATCCGAATCCCCACATGGCAGGTCAGCAGCCCCGCGAACCTCAACCGTTCAATCGCGCGCACGTCGCCCACTGCAATCTGCTCCACAGGCATTCACCCGTTCTCTCGATCAACCAAAGGGATGAGGCTGAACCAGCCGGTAGAGACCTCAATTCGACCCAGCCACCTCCGCCCATCCGCGCGAATAAAAGTCGGAATGGTCGAGCAAATGAATCTCGAGATAGGTAGGTGATAATTCCCGGAATATGGGCAAATTAAGCACGGCATCGGCAGCCAGAATATCATCGTTTCGAAATACCTGCGATCTCCACGGAATGTGACTGCCACCTCTGCTATGCGTAGAATAGGAAAGCCGTTGGCTCGCGTTCCGATGTGGTTCGTCGCCGGGCGCGTACAGTCCTCGACGACTCTTGATCCGATTGGATCGGAAGATGTTTTGATCATTTCGGTATCGTTTAATTTTTTAATGCTAATAAAATTTAGGATCATAATTTTCATTTATTTTAATTTAATTTATATTTTGATTTATTCGATAGTTAGAATTATATCTCAACGATATCGAAAATTTATTTTTTAATAAATAATTTAGATTAACTTCGTAGCGTGTGTCACACCATGACACGCATCGACCTTCCTCTAGCTCATCCTGCCCGCCCCTCAGCATGCTCCACAAAGCGCGCCGGCGCTATCGATACCGCGCGTCTTCCAGCACCGGGCCGAGATCATCATGACGGGGAACGGATATGAAGATCTCAAGGCGGTTCTCCCTCCTTGCCGCCACGGCGTTGAGCCTGTCTGCCTGTTCGGGCGGCGGGGGGGTTGGCGGTGGCACCGCCTCGTCGAGCCTGCCCGCGCCGTCATCGGTTTCCACACCAACGTCCCCGACCTCGACGCCTCTCCTGTCGACCTTGCAGACGCTGATCAATCTTGGGACGGCCCAGACCTGGACCTACCCCGCGTATAATCAGTATGTGCCGACCACTGTGGTTACCGCGATACAGGAGGGAGCCACCGGGGCTGGCGTATCTATCGGAATCCTCGATACCGGCGCCAATACCGGCGTGCAGGCCCTCCAGGGACGGGTTGCCTGGTTCAACTCATACCTCGCTCAGGGCAATAACACGCTAAATCAGAATAACATCGCGTCAGCGAACGACCCCTATGGTCACGGGTCGATCGTGACGGCGCTCCTCGGAGGAGCGACCCAAGGCACCTACGACAATACGCAAGGGCCAGTGAACTTCTTTGCTGGCGGCGTTGCGCCAGATGCGACGCTTTACGTCGCCCAGACCTGCGATGCCACCGGCGCCTGCACGCTCTACGGCAAGACGTATCAGGACCTGATGGCCAACGGTGTTCATCTGTTCAACCAGTCCCTCGCAGAAAATGCCAGCAGTTTCTCGACGGCCTCGGCCGCCATCCAGGCTTCGCAGCAGATCGGGGCACTATTCGCGCCATTCGGTACCGGCAATCTTTATGTGTGGGCAGCGGGCAACAACCCGCAGTCGCCAAACGACATCAGCGTCGAGGCAGAGGCGCCGGCTTACACGAATTCGTTGCAGCCCCAATGGATCTCGGCGGTGAATGTCGACATCAATAGCCTGGGTCAGGTGAGCGGCCTCGACCCGACATCCAACGCCTGCGGCATCACCGCCCAATGGTGCATTGCCGCGCCGGGTTACGACCAGGTGCCGATCGTCGCCGGGACCTCATTCAATACCGGCTTTGCAGTTGGCACGTCTTTTTCCGCGCCGATCATCACCGGTGTGGCCGCGCTGATCTGGCAGAAATTTCCGTGGTTCACGCCGGCCAATGTCTCCGATACACTCCTGACCACAGCGACGCCTCTCGGCTCGGCGCCCGCCCCCAACACCACCTATGGCTGGGGCCTTGTGAACGCCGCCGCTGCGATCAACGGACCCGCTCAGTTCGCCTTCGGCACCTTCACCGCCAACATTGGCAGCGATCAGGGCACGTTCTCGAACAATATCGGCGGCTCCGGCGGCCTCGTCGTTGACGGCACCACCGGCACGCTCACCCTCACCGGCAACGACGGATATGCCGGCGGCACCACCATCAACGGCGGAAACCTTGCCCTCACGGGTTCGCTCGGCTCGGCCGTCACGATCAACGGAGGCAGCTTCGGCGGCTCCGGCACCGTCAATGGAAGCGTGACAAACGCCGGCGGCACGTTGGTCAGCCAGGCCGCCGCCGGTGGCAGCGGCCTTACCATCAACGGAAACTACGCAACAGGCTCCGGGAGTTCGACGGCGATCGCGATCGGCAATCCGCTGACCGTCAGCGGCAAGGCGCAACTCAACGGAACCTTCAAGGTTCTGGCGCCGCCGCAGACCTACCTGCCGCAATCGATCGAGACATTCATCAGCGCCGGCTCGATTCAGGGCGCCTTCTCCAACCAGACCTATGGCGCTGGCGTTTATTATACCGTGAGCAACCTGCAATATGGCGCT
The DNA here is from genome assembly GCF_000724705.2 of Acidiphilium sp. JA12-A1. Lineage (NCBI taxonomy): Bacteria > Pseudomonadati > Pseudomonadota > Alphaproteobacteria > Acetobacterales > Acidocellaceae > Acidiphilium > Acidiphilium sp. JA12-A1. The sequence continues at coordinate 54,537 of NZ_JFHO01000003.1, read as the reverse complement.
CAGGATCTGACGGCGACGGTAACGCGTTCGAACGTCGCCCAGGTCGCTGCGGCCATGCCGGGCGCAACCCCGGTTGCGGTGGCGGCGGCTTCCGGCGTTCAGGGAGCCCTGCAGCAGATCAACACCTGGTCAGCTGGTGAGGCGGCGGCTAACCCGACCTTCCTCAACGCTGTCGCCGCCGTTCTCTCCGCCAGAACCGCCCAGCAGGCACAGGCAAGCCTCATCAGCCTGTCCGGTGAAATCTATCCAACGCTTCGCACGATCACGATCGACGAGGACATGTCGATCAGCCGTGCGATCGCCGGTCATGCGGCCGAACACCAAGCCGGCCCGACGACCTCCGTCTGGGTGCGCTATCTTGGAACCTTCGGCAGCTTCCGTGAGACCGGGACAGATGGCGCCCATTACAACGACAACGGGGTTGTGGTGGGCCTTGACACGCCTATCGCACCGGACTTCACGGCCGGGGTCGCCTTTGCCCATGATCAGGCCAATGCAAGCCTCAACGGCTTCGGCGGGCGGTTCCACAGCGACCTTGATACCGCAACCGCCTATGCCCGGCTTGGCGGTGCCGCCGGCCCCTACCTGACAGGTCAGGTCAGTTATGGGTGGATGAACGGGCGGGTCGATCGCTCGGTCCTGCTCGGCTACCAGACGGCCCCCGTCAGCAGCGAACCGACGGGAACGATCGGCGGCCTCGCGGCGGAAGCGGGCTATCGCATCGGGGCCTGGACGCCCTATGTTCGACTCGGCGCCGTGCACCTCTATGAACACGCGGTCAGTGAAACCGGCGGCCTCGGGTTCGGCCTCGCGATGCCGGCTGTCGACCAGACAGACGGGTATGTGACGACCGGCCTGCGCGGCCGGACGGTGCTCGATCTCTTCGGCCACGCGATACTGGCCAGCGGGCGTCTGGCATGGCAGCATCGGCTGGGCGGAAGCAGCAATAGTCAGGGTGCCTTCGAAGCGACGCCGGCTGCCACATTCAACCTGTCGGGACAGAACCTGCCGGTGAATGTCCTTCGGGCCGGCTTTCAGCTGAGCGGCAGGCTTGACCGGGCATGGAGCTGGAATGCCGGTGTCAGCGTAAATTACGCGCCGTCCGGCATGAATGCCGAGGCCGTCAATGTCGGGCTCAAGGCCCGGTTCTGAACGCCGCGTGACGCATCATTGCGGCAGCGGCTGCCCTTTCGTTTCCGGCATGAACGGCGCGACAACGAGGCCGATGACATAGATCACGGAAAAGGCCAGCGCGACATGTGCCAGCCCGCCCAGCGCGCCAATCAATTCCCCAGCCATCAGCGGACCGAGAAACGCGATAAACCGCGAGGCATTGAAGACAAATGCCGAAGCAGTACCGCGCACATTGGTTGCGAAGAGTTCCGGCAGATAGATCGCGTACCAGGAAAACGCGCCGAGGGTCCAGAAGCCGTTCAGCCATGAGGCGAAGAGCAGCGTGGCGAGGGAATGTGACCATAGATAGACCGCCGGTGTCATGACGAGGCCACCGACGAACAGGAAGACTAGGTAACGCCGCCTGCCCATCCAGTCGGCAAGGAAGCCAGAAACGAGATAGCCAACCACGGCTCCCGCAGTGTAGACGAGCCCGGCAACGCTCGCCCAGTATGGCCCGTGAAGCCCGTGATGGGCAGCGAAGCCCCCGACGAAGCCGGGTATCCAAGTGGCGATTCCCCACCACCCCATCGTCGTGCTGATCGACATCAGGCAGGCCAGCACGGTCCGGCGCCGGCCCTCCGGATCGGCGAAGAGCTGGAAGAGCGTGAAAGGACGCGCCGACAGGCTCAGCCTGCCGGAATTTTCAGTCACGGCCCAGCGCTTCTCGCGAACCGCCCGTGCCCATGCTTCTGAATCGTCGATGCGGCGACGCAGAAACAGCACAAGAAAGCCCGGAAGGACGCCGACCAGAAACATCGCACGCCACGCGTCGGGCCCCAACGGACGCAGCAGGTACCAGACGGCTGCAGCGAGGAAGGCGCCGAACCCGAAGCCGGACTGCAGAAAGCCGGCGCCCTTGGGGCGGGCCTCGTTCGGCCAGGTTTCGGCCAGCAGCGAATTGCCAGTGCTCCATTCGCTACCGAGAAACAGGCCGGTGAGGAAGCGGAACGCCACGAGCATGCCGACCGACGTGCTGAATGCGGTCAGACCGGTAAACAGGCTGTAGCCAACCACCGATATCAGCAGCATCCGCTTGCGGCCGATATAATCGGCAGCAATGCCGCCAACCGTTCCACCGGCCGCCCAGCCGAGCAGGGTAATGGCAATGGCAAGGCCGGCGGCGGCATGGATGTGCCCGCGTTCGGACGCTGGCAGAAGCGCGGCCATCGCAGGGCCAATCACGGTGATCAGGGCGTAGGTCTCATATCCGTCGAACACCCAGCCGAAGAAGGCGGCGGTCAACACCCGCCAATGGGCGGGGGTCAGACGCGCGCTCCAGGACGAAGGCGCAGCGGCGCTCGTGGTATCGGTCATGGTCTCATCCTCCCCGGACGCTATGCTGGATGAAGAGATGACGCGGACAGATTGCGCCCCGCACCCGCCGCCCCGTTTCATGGCCCGCATTCCGCAATTGATCACGGTATCGGGACGGCGCGGTCGGATGTCAATCAGAGTCGAAATGAACCGGGAGGCGCGGAATCACGCCATCGATGACGCAGCTTCCTGGCGCGGTGATTGTGGCGGAGCATTGTCCCTCTGGGACAGGATGAGACGCGCCCGCAGGCCCGGCTCGTTGTTTTCCAGGAGCAGCGAACCTCCATGGAGTTGTGCGATTGCGGAAACAAGCGCAAGCCCCAACCCTGACCCCGGCGTGGAACGCGCCGCCTCGGCGCGATAGAATCGCTCGGTGGCACGTGACAGGTCTGCCTCCGGAATGCCCGGACCATGATCAGCGATCTGGATTTCCACATGGCCACCGCCGGCATGGGCGGCTATGACCACCCTGTCGGTTTCACGGGAAAACTTGATCGCGTTATCCAGCAGGTTGGAGACCGCCTGCTGCAGCATGTCGCGGTCGCCAAAAATCGGGATCGATTTCGGCCAGTCACGGACAATGAGAATGCCTCGTTCCTCGGCCAACGCATCGAAAAACTCTGCCAAATCGTCGAGCACAGGCGCGAGATCGACATCCCTGAACGCCGAACGGCGGGCGCCGGCCTCGATCTCGGCGATGCGAAGCAGGGCCTGAAACACGTTAACAATTCCGTCGAGATCCAAGGTCGCCCGCTCAACGGCGCTTTGCAGTTCCTCGGTGGTTCGCGCATGTGCGGCGGCGTCTTCGAGCCTCGCACGGGCGCGCGTAATCGGCGTGCGAAGATCGTGCGCGATCGAATTCGACACTTCGCGGACGCCGTCCATGAGTTTCGCGATGCGATCGAGCATGTCGTTGATCGTTTCAGCAAGTTCATCGAACTCGTCACCGTTGCCCGAGCGGCGGACCCGCCGGGTCAGGTCTCCGCGGGCGATGGCCCGGGTTATGCCGGAAATGTCGGCCAGTGACCGCTTGAACAGGCCGCGAATGACGATCGCTCCGAGCACACCAAGAAACGCCATTGCCGCAAGGGCCCAGAGCAGCCCATCGCGGAGAATGCGCCGCAACTGGGCGCGCGTGCTGACATCCCGGCCGACCAGCAGTTGAAACCCGCCCGGCAGTTCGTAATAGCGCATCAGAGCCGTCGATTTGCGGCCGCCTCGCTCGAGCGGCACCTGATACCAGACGTGAGCAGTATTGATGCCTTGCGGCCATCGGCTCATGTTGCCGGCGATCCGGTTTCCCAGCGGATCGACCAGCAGGTAGATGGCGTGGTCGTTGATGTCCTCGCTGATCCGACTGTCCAGGGTCAGAACCAGTCCGGTCAACCCGCCTGCCTCGAAATGAGCGGCCAGGCTGCGCGCGTCGACGCGGATCGCCTCATGGGTCTGCCTCCCGAGCAGGCCGATCGTCGAATAGTAGAGCGAGCCGGCCAGAACGATGGCCGAAATCCCGAAAACAAGCGCGTAGAAAATCGCAAACCGAACGCCAGCCGAACGCAATAGGCGATTATGTCGGACGTGCCTCTGGGGCAAGCCTCGCAGTTCTTCGGTATCGGAGGCGCCGCTGCTCACAACGCGTTCTCAGGGTTCCTCGACCCTCAACATGTATCCGGCATTGCGTACCGTATGCAGAAGCGGGGTGTCGAAGGGCTTGTCGATCTTCTGGCGGAGACGGGAGATATGAACGTCGATCACGTTCGTCTGCGGATCGAAGTGATAGTCCCACACTCCCTCCAGCAACATGGTCCGGGTCACGACCTGGCCGGCATGGCGCATCAGATACTCGAGCAGCCGGAATTCACGGGGCTGCAGATCGATCTTTTGTCCGGCCCGCTTCACGCCTCTCGACAGCAGGTCCATTTCGAGGTCGCCGACGTTCAGGCGCGTCGCCGGACCTTCGCCCTTGCCACGCCGGGCCATCGCTTCGACCCGGGCCAGAAGTTCGGCAAACGCGAAAGGTTTGGTGAGATAGTCATCGCCGCCGGCCTTGAGGCCCTTGACGCGATCATCCACCTCACCCAGGGCCGACAGGAACAGAACCGGCGTCACGTTGTCCTGCGCACGAAGCGTCTCCAGAAGGCGCAGGCCGTCGATCCCGCCCGGCAGCATCCGGTCGAGAATGATCGCATCGAAATTCTCCGATGCCGCCATGAAAAGCCCATCCCGCCCGTTATCCGCATGCTCGACCGTATGCCCCGCCTCGCGCAGCCCCTTCACCACGAAGCCGCCGACATCCTTGTCATCTTCCACCACGAGTATTCGCATCAGTCGCTCCCAAGTTCGCCGGCCTGCGGCCGACCATGACAGACAGGCCAGAGATGTCGCCGTCTCGCATCACCTGCAATGTTCAATATGCGCCGACCGCACCGAGATGAAGGCTCGCATCAACACACCCGCATCATATATCGGAACTCTGTTCATCGCGTGAACGATGTCACCTCGCCGCAGCCCCGGATTCGAGGCAAGTTCAGGGAATTCAACGCCAACCAGCCTCACCCCTGCACTCGTTCCGGCCGATCGATCCCTGATACGCCAGACGGGCCTTATGGAATACAACCATCGGCTGTTGTGCCTGACAATGTGAGAAGGAACAGGTTGGCCACAGCCGCGCGTCACGGTGAACGTCCTGGAAGTCGCCGTAACCAGGCGATTGGTTGCGATGAAGTCTGCGCCGCCTTGATGGAATATCCACGCTTCGCCGGGCCAATCATGACATTGCCGCGACCAGATGCAGGACGCCGAAAGGAAATCCTGCTGGGCTGGATACATTCTCCGGGTCGCCGCCGCGCATCACTGTCGCTGGCAATCGCAAGGCCTGCGACCATGAGCAACGATCCGCCCCGAAAGCGCCGGGCGATATTCACCGGCATGGCTTCGCGGCCGGCCGTGACAAAACGACAGTGCGAACGATGAAGCCGATCAAAAAAGCACGGCATGAAGCCGGCATGGCAATTCCTACTGATTGGGCCAGACCGCCTGCAACATCAGCCGTCTGCAACCTAGGATCGCTCAAGCACCTTTGCATAAGCGTTGCAGCAACGTTACGACGCATGCATGTTTGCATCCGAATTGCTGCCGGAAGCGACAGAAAACAAAAGGAGTCCTTGAACAGCCCACACACCGGATTGCTCGCGTTGAAATTTTTTCATATTTTTGGATTATATTAATTAATTAAATTTTATCAAATCCTTATTTCCTGAAATATCTCGTTTTCTGCCTTTGTTGGCCTCACGGCAATACGTCGAACCGGGCCAGCGGCATCGTCAGAGCGGCATCGTCGGCTGCCCCCTTCCTCTTTCGCCTGAAACTTGCCACAATTAAACTCAAATGCTTTTGCATGGTTCTTGTGCGGCACTAGGCGACGACGCGGTTTTGCTGCTGGGCCCGCCCGGGTCCGGCAAATCTGACTTGTTGCTCAAGCTGATCGACCGCGGCTTCAACCTTGTGGCCGATGATCAGGTGCAGGTCGCCGGGGACCAGGTATCCGCACCGGACACACTTGCTGGCATGATTGAGTTGCGTGGGATCGGGCTGTTCGGCGTGCCAGCAGTCCGCCAGGCGACTTTGAAGCTCGTCGTTCAGCTCTGCGGGATCGAAGAACGTTTGCCGAAACCTCGCACCAATGACATCCTGAACGCACCGGAGATCACCATAAACCCGCATTCCTGCTCGGCACCGATCCGGATTCATTGGGCGCTCGACGCACTTGGCGGCCGCCGTATGCAGTATTGCGGGAGCTTCGTCGAATGAGCGCACGCATGGTGATCGTTACCGGCCTCTCCGGCGCAGGACGCAATTCCGTTTTGCGCGCGCTGGAAGATATCGGTTATGAGGCGGTGGATAACCCGCCGTTGCGGATCGTCGAAACGTTGGTGCGGGGCGACAAGCCGCTGGCAGTCGGCGTGGACGCTCGGACCCGGGATTTTTCGGCCGAGGATGTCCTGTCGACCATCGATCGGCTGCAGACACGGGGAAGTGTCCGCCCAGAACTCATATTCATCACGGCGAGCCCAGAAGCATTGCAGCGCCGCTTCAGCGAAACGAGGCGTCGGCATCCTTTGGCATTGGCCGGCACCGTGAGCGAAGGAATCGAAACCGAACAGGCCCTGACCCGCACCCTTCGCAATGCGGCGGACTGGGTTATCGATACCTCCGAACTCTCCCTGGCCGGGCTTCGGCAAATCATTGATCAGCGTTTCGGGCTTGGCGGCCCGGGAATGTCCATCACGCTGGTTTCATTCGGATATCCGTCTGGATTGCCGCAGGAAGCCGACCTTGTGCTCGACACCCGCTTCCTGCGCAATCCCCATTACATACCGGACCTGCGCGACAGGACCGGCCTCGATCCCCAGGTAAGGGACTATATCCGACAGGATCCCGATTTTCCCGAATTCTTCGAGCGGGTCAGCGGCCTGACCGATTATCTGTTGCCGCGTTTTGTTCGTGAGGGCAAGAAATACGTCATGATCGCGTTTGGTTGCACGGGCGGAAAGCACCGCTCGGTCTCTCTCGTGGAGATGCTGGGGAGCCGTCTGCGCAATGCTGACTGGAATGTCCTGATTGAGCATCGCAGCCTCGGCTCCAGATCCGCAGGCGGTGCGTGGAAGGCGATGCCGGGAGCCCATCAAGGTGCTCCGATGCCCGGAGTCCAGAAATGATCGGTATGGTGCTCGTAAGCCATGGCAAGCTTGGCGTCGCTCTCCGCGAGGCGCTGGAGCATGTCGTCGGTCCGCAGAGAAACATCGCGACCGTCTCCGTCGAGGCGGATGCCGATATTGAAACCCAGCGCAAGGAAATTGCCGATCGCGTTGCCGATGTCGATACAGGTGACGGCGTGGTGGTTCTGACCGACATGTTCGGAGGAACGCCGTGCAACCTGTCGATGAGCATGCTGGAGCGCGACGACGTGGAGGTAATCGCCGGGGTCAACCTGCCGATGCTGGTCAAGCTGGCAAAGGTCCGCGGCTCACATAGCCTGGCAGATGCCGTTCATTGCGCGGAAGAAGCCGGTCGAAAATACATTGCCTGTGGATCAGAGATCCTCCACCCCGTCACACCGAAGCGTGCGTGCGGATGAGCGCCGATCATTCGCCCGTTCGCTTGGCCCAGACGGTCACCATCTGCAATGCCCGCGGCCTTCATGCGCGCGCCGCAGCCAAATTGGTGACTTTGGCCGAGAAATTCAGCGCGTCCGTCGAGGTATCCCGCGATGGTCAGTCCGTTTCGGCGCAATCAATCATGGGATTGATGATGTTGGGGGCGGGACTCGGTTCAACGATCGAGATTACCGCCGAAGGCTGGGACGCTAAGGAAGCCTTGGCGGCCGTTGTCGAACTGGTCGAGGCCGGATTTTACGAGAACGGCTGAATTCGTTCCTCTGATCGTGACAGGTCTGAGCAAAAAAACAGGCTCCAGAAATCAACTGGAGCCTGCTCTGCAAGGATTTACAGATCCTGAAATCAGTTCCGACGATTGCCCATGAACTGCAACAGGAAGAGGAACAGGTTGATGAAGTTCAGATAGAGTTGAAGTGCGTCATAAACGCTCCGCTTCGCCGCCATTCCGGCGCCGAACCGGTAACCGTACTGGACATAATCAGCCTTGATCCGTTGCGTGTCGTATGCCGCAAGCCCAGTGAACACCAGCACACCGATCGCGCTGATTGCAAACTGCATGGCCGGAGAGTGAAGAAAGATGTTCACCACCATGGCAATCAGCAGACCGATCACACCCATCACCAGAAAGCTGCCGAATTTCGTAAGGTCGGTTCGCGTCGTGTAGCCGTAGATGCTCATCGCCGCGAAGGTGCCGGCCGTGACGAAAAACGTCGTCAGGATGGACTGCCCGGTATAAACTAGAAAAATATTGGTCAGACTTGCGCCCATCAGACCACAGAATGCCCAGAACAGGGCCTGAGCCTGCGTGGTGCTCAGCTTGTTCACTCCGAAGCTCATCACGAGCATGAACGCCAGCGGTGCGAAAATGCTGATATAGGCAAGGATGCCAGGCTCGCGGATCATTGCGCCGCCGGGCGTCGCAACCAGCGGATAGAACGCGTTGATCAGCCCGGTATGCGAGATCGCATACGAGACAATGGCCGTCAGCAGCAGGCCTGACGCCATCCAGTTATAGACCCGCAGCATATAGGCGCGCAGACCCTCGTCCAGAACGCCTGCACCTGCCGCAACGGTTGCGCTGCGATAGGAACGCATGTCGGGACCCATAGCCATGATTGCTTGATACTCCTCGTCGAGCGGCGGAATGCCGCTGTCGACCCTATTTTGGCCATTCGCGCCCGCCGATCAAGCGGAATCGGCGGGCGGCATGTGAGTTCGGCGTAACGATTTGGAGCGCGAAACGCTCCAGCCGGTCAACGGCGCAGGCCGAGACGGCCGATCAGGGCCTCGTAACGCTTGACGTCCTGGCGTTTCACATAATCGAGCAGTCGGCGGCGACGGCCAACCAGCATCAGCAGGCCGCGGCGCGAGTGGAAATCCTTGGCATGTGTCTTGAGATGCTCGGTGAGGTTGACGATCCGCTCGGTCAACAGCGCGACCTGCACCTCGGGGCTGCCCGTATCATTCGCCTTGTTGGCATATTCGCCGATCAGTTCCTGCCGGCGGTCCGGTGTAATCGACATCGCGTAGACTCCTGTTTCTGAAATTAAAGCACACGTTCCGGCTTGAGTTGGCCGTCAGTCAGACGACCTAGCGCCACGAAACGGCGACCCGCCATCAGCCGCGCCAATCCGCCATCGGGATCGCAGGCCAACGGAATCCGACCCATGAACTGGACAAGGCTCAATGCCTGGCCATTTCTAAGGGCAGCGGCTTCCGCTTCGGTCAGGGCCAGGGCCGGGATGTCGTCCAGCGCGGTCTCGACGGGAAGCAGGAAGTCCGGATCGCGGGCGAGGCTATCGCCGGAATCGGCGATCTTGTCCAGCGTCGTCGAGCCCGTTTCGGCAAAGGGGCCAACGGAAAGACGACGCAATGCAGCTATGTGCCCCACAGTGTTCACCGCACGCGCCAAATCGCGCGCCAACGACCGCATGTAGACCCCTTTGCCTGACTCCACCTCGAAAATCGCATGATCAGGGTCGGGCCGGTCGATAAGGTCGAACCGGTCGATCTGCGCCGGGCGAGGCGGCAACTCAGGCGGCAGACCGGCGCGCGCCAGGTCGTAGGCACGCTCACCATCAACCTTGATTGCTGAGAACGCCGGCGGAACCTGCATGATCGTACCGCGAAACGCGACGAGGGCAGCATCGATGTCCGACGTTTCCGGCCGGAAATCGGACGTCATGACTACCGCGCCATCCGCGTCGTCGGTATCACGCGCCTCGCCGAAACGAAGGGTGAAGCGATACCGCTTGGTCCCGTCCATGACATAGGGCACCATCTTTGTCGCCCGGCCCAGGGCAATCGGCAGGACGCCCGTCGCCAACGGATCGAGCGTGCCGCCGTGGCCGACTTTCGCGGCCTGGAGCAATCGCTTGATGCGGGCCACAGCATGCGCACTGGTAATCCCCGGCGGCTTGTCCAGCACGATCCAGCCGTCGATAATACGTCCACGCTTCTGCCGCGTCTGATTCGGCGCCATATTGACCTTCGGATTGCTCGGGTTGTGCGGCTGATAGCGAAGCCGGTGCCCCGTGGCAAACCGGCAAGGCCTCGCTCAGGCCTGATTGATGTCGATCAGCGCCTGGCGGATCTTGCGGCCGCGCAGAACCTTGTCCTCGATGTAAGCGGCATCGCCCCACCGAACGGCGCGTGCCATGGCCTGCGCATCCTCAGTGAAGCGGGCCAGCATTTCCAGTAGTGCCTCGCGATTGTTGAGGAACACGTCGCGCCACATTGTCGGGTCGGACGCAGCGATCCGGGTGAAATCCCGGAAGCCCGAGGCGGCGAACTGCAGCACTTCCTGCCTGGTCTCGTCGGCGAGGTCGTCCGCCGTGCCGCAGATCGTGAAGGCAATGAGGTGCGGCAGATGACTGACAATCGCCACCACCCGATCGTGATGGGCGGCATCCATGACGCTGACCATCGCGCCACAGCGCTCCCAGAACGTCCGCATGCGGCTGATCGCATCCTGATCCGTGCCCGGCACCGGAGTAAGAAGACACCAGCGGCCCTTGAACAGACCCGCGAACCCTGCATCGGGACCCGAAAACTCTGTCCCGGCCATCGGATGGGCGGGGACAAAATGCACCCCTTCCGGCAGGTGCGGCCCGATATCGCGGATGACGGACTGCTTGGTCGATCCGACATCGCTGACGATCGCGCCCGGCGCGAGATGGGGGCCAATCTCCTCGGCCAAGGCGGCGTAGGCGCCCACCGGCGCGCAGAAGATAACGCAATCCGCCCCCTGCACGGCGCGTGCGGGGTCAATCTCGCATTCATCGGCAATGCCCAGTTCCATGACACGGTCGAGCGTTGCCTGCGTTCGGGCATTGGCTACGATCGTCCGGGCCAGATCGCCGCGCTCGCGGGCAACCCGCGCGATCGACGAGCCGATCAACCCGATTCCCAGCAGGGCAAGGCGGTTGAACAGCGGCTCAGCCATGGTTTTGGCCGAAATCATCGAGCGCGTCGGCGACGGTCGAGCATTCCTCGTCGGTTCCGATCGTGATCCTCAGGCATTGCGGCAATCCATAGGCCGCCACCTGCCGAACAATGATGCCCCGGCTGCGCAGATGAGTATCGGCAGCAGCCGCACGATCGGCGGTCTCAAGATCGGCCAGCAGGAAATTCGCCTCGCTCGGCCAGACGCGGAATCCCGCTCGTTCGATCCGCGCCGCCAGTTCCGTCCGGGCGCGGGTGTTATGGTTGCGGCAACGCTCGACCCAGCCCGGCTCGTCGAGCGCGGCAATCCCCGCGGCGGCGGCGGGGCCGCTCACGTTGAAGGGCATACGGGTCCGGTTCAGCACATCGACAATCGCGAGTGGCGCATAGGCCCAGCCCAGGCGCACGCCACCAAGCCCGAACATTTTCGAGAATGTGCGGGTCATCACCGTGTTCTGGCCGGAATCGACCAGTTCGACGCCCGGGTCGTAATCGGCGCGCTCGACATATTCCGCATAGGCTGCGTCGAGGACCAGCAATACATCCGGCGGTAGTTCCGCCCGAAGCCGGGAGACGTCCGAGGCGGGCACGAGGCTGCCGGTCGGATTGTTCGGATTGGCCAGGAACACAAGCCGGGTCGCCGGCGTCACCTCGGCGAGCATGGCATCGATATCGGCCGTCAGATTTCGTTCCGGCGCCTTCCGTACATTCATCCCGGCGAGCCGTGCGGCGATCTCATAGATCAGGAACCCGTGCCGGCTCATCACCAGTTCGGTCCCCGGCCCACCATAGGACTGGATCAGCAGGGCAATCAGGTCATCGGATCCGTTCCCACAAACGATCCGCGCCGGGTCGAGGCAGAAGCGACGACCGATCGCCGCACGCAGCGATGTCGCCCCTCCATCCGGATAGCGATGGGCGATTGCCGCCACTTCGGTCAGCGCCGCGATGGCGCCAGGCGGCGGGCCGAACGCGCCCTCGTTGGACGACAGCTTGATGACCCGGTTCACCCCATCGAGCCTTGATTCGCCCCCGACGTAGGGTGGAACCGAAAAGACGGCGGGGCGCGCGGTGGGCAGACCGCTCATCGCGAGGGACCAGACGCACCAACTGGCGCGGCATACGACCCGAGCACGACAGGCGGCGCGAGGAAACCGGCCAGCGTGCCGAGTCGGGCATCCTCGCGCGGCACATACCCCTCGACGTCAGCCAGCGCATAACCGACCTCCCGCCGCGTAACCCTGCGGAGCAGCAGGGAGCCGACGTCGAATCCGGCATCGCGCAACATCCCGACGATCCGCGCCGTGCTGGTATCGGGGACGATCTCAATGCCGATCAGGCTGCGGTCATTCCCGCTTGCGTCCGGCACAAAGGATGAGACGACATAGGCGTCGGCCTGCGGCACACCCTCCCCTCGCCGTCCCCAGAAGGGCAGCTTTGCAACGATGGACAGACGCGGCGGGCCTCCATGCATCAGGCCGACCCACCACGCCGCCTGATCATCGTCCTCATCGGATGGAAGCGGCAAAACCGCTGCATGCGCCGCAGCGCCGGTGACATCGGCGAGGGCCTGGGAGGGCGTGCGGTGGCGGCGCATGGCGGTCAGCGGCCCGAAATGCTCGCGCGCGACGGCCAGCAGTTCGGCCTGCACGCCGTCAGCGACGGCGATGACGAGCCCTCCCTCGATCATCAGGGCGCCGGAAAACAGTTCCCGCCAGATCCTGACGATCGTGTGCTGGGGGAGCGATCCCTGGTGCCGATCGAGCAGGCGGCGCAGGATCGCCGCCTCGCGCCCGGGACGGATCGGCACGCCGCGTTTCCCCCCCTGAGAGGCAACGCGCTCGATGATCTCCGCGCGCTGCATCAGCATGTCGTGGATCCGGTCATCCAGCGCATCGATCTCGGCGCGAAGCCTGGCAAGCGTCTCCGGAGCAGTATCGTTCGGGGTCGGCGAAGGCGGCGTTTCAGACATGATAATCCAACATACTGACTTTCAATCTATCTGATACAGGAGGCACGCCGCACGGCAAGCCCCATCCTTGCCGCCCGCATGGGTTGAGCGCATATCGGGCGGGCCATGGATCAGTCCCCTTTCCCTGACATAGCCCATCAGACGGCATCGTTTTCAGATGGCCTCGTTCTTGACTGCGGCACGACGCTGCTGCGGCTCGAGGTGGCCTACCGCACCTATGGCTCGCTGAACGCCGAGAAGAGCAACGCGATCCTCATCTGTCATGCGCTAACGGGAGACCAGTACGTTGCCGAGCCGCACCCTCTTACGGGAAAGCCGGGCTGGTGGAACGCCCTGGTCGGCGCCGGCAAGCCGGTCGACACTGATCGGTTCTTCGTGATCTGCGCGAATGTGCTGGGCGGATGCATGGGATCGACGGGACCACGCAGCCGGCGCGATCACGGGGCCGACGAGCCCTGGTCGATCGACTTTCCTGCGATCACCGTTCAGGACATGGTGCGCGCCCAGAAGAAGCTGGTTGACTGGCTTGGAATCGAACGCCTTTTCGCGGTTGTCGGCGGATCGATGGGGGGCATGCAGGTGCTCGCCTGGGCTTCGCTGTTTCCGGACCGCGTGTTTGCCGCCGTGCCGATCGCGACCGCGCCCTATCATTCCGCGCAGAACATTGCTTTCCATGAGGTCGGCCGGCAAGCGATCTATACCGACCCTGATTTTCATGGTGGCCACTACCGGACACATGGCGTGATTCCCGCCCGCGGCCTCGCCGTCGCGCGCATGACCGCACATATCACCTACCTCTCGGAAGCGGCCCTGGCCAGGAAATTCGGCCGCCGGCTACAGCGCCAGAACGCCCTCGCCGCGCCCGTCTTCGGTGAACGCTTCGCGGTCGAAAGCTATCTCGAACATCAGGGATCGAGCTTCGTGCGGCGATTCGATGCCAACTCGTATCTCGTGATCACGCGGGCAATGGACTATTTCGATCTCGCCGCCGATCATGGCGGGTCGCTGTCGGCCGCCTTTCGCGGCACGAAGACACGCTTCCTTCTGGTATCCTTCAGTTCCGACTGGCTGTTCCCGACAGCGGAAAGCCGGGCTATGGCGCGCGCACTGAATCAGGTCGCGGCGAATGTCAGCTTCGTCGAGATCGTCAGTGACAAGGGGCACGATGCTTTCCTGCTCGACGAACCCGACTTCCATCGTACCGTCGCCGGCTTCATCTCCGGCGCGGCCGAAGCGGCGGGCCTGCAATGAGCCAGCAAGCGCCGGTGCGGTTCGTCGGCAAGAACATGCGCGTCGACCTCGAACTGATCGCAGAGATGATCCCGCCAGGCTCGCGGGTCCTCGATATCGGCTGCGGCGACGGCGCATTGATCGACCTTCTCGCTCGCACGCGCAGGTGCGATGCGCGGGGCATCGAGATCGACATGGCGGAAGTCACGCGCGCCGTAGCCCATGGCCTGCCGGTCATGCAGGGCGATGCGGATGCGGACCTTATCCACTACCCCGATGCCGCGTTCGATTACGTCGTGCTTTCGCGCACGCTTCAGGCGGTCGAACAGCCGCGGGAGGTGCTGCGCCAGATGCTGCGGGTCGGCACCAGGGCCATCGTCAGCTTCCCGAATTTCGGCCACTGGAGCCTGCGCTGGCAGCTCTTTTCGACCGGGCGCATGCCGATGACGACGACATGGAACAGGATGTGGTACGAGACGCCGAATATCCATCCATGCACGATTCGCGACTTCTTCGACCTCTGCGCGACGGAACACTATCAGGTCGAGCAATGGCTTGCCGCCGACGAGGCCGGCCGCCGTGCCCCTTGGCGGCGCTTTCCACTGCTTGCCAATCTGTTTGGGGAACAGGGGCTTTTCGTGCTGAGGCGCGAGCCGGCGGCGGAAGACTGAAAACGGCCTCAGTGACATCGGCATGGATGCGATCAACGTCGAGAACCTGACCAAGAGCTTCGGCGCCGTGCGCGCGGTGGAGGGCGTGAGTTTCAGAGTCGCTCCGGGCACCACCTGCGGCCTGCTCGGGGGCAATGGCGCGGGCAAGACGACAACGATTTCGATGCTTCTTGGCATCCTGGCGCCCGACGCCGGAGCGATCCGCGTGCTCGGCCACGACATGGCGCGCGACCGGTTCGCCGCGCTGGCCCGGATGAATTATTCGTCGCCCTATGTCGCCTTGCCGATGCGGCTGACCGTCGAGGAAAATCTGCGCGTCTACGGTCATCTATACAACGTTCCGCAGCTTGAGCGGCGGATTCGCGAACTGGCCCGGGATTTCGATCTCGAGGCACTCCTGCGCCGCAAGGCGGGCGCGCTTTCGGCCGGACAGAAAACCCGCGTCGCGCTGGCCAAGGCGCTGATCAACCGCCCCGCCCTGATTCTGCTCGATGAGCCAACAGCAAGCCTCGATCCGGATACCGCGGATTACGTTCGCACCGGGCTCGAACGCTATCGCGACGAAACGGGCGCGGCGATCCTGCTCGCCTCGCACAACATGGCCGAAGTGGAGCGGCTCTGTGCCGAGGTTCTGATGATGAAGGGTGGACGCATCGTCGATCGCGGCACGCCGGCCGGGCTGATTGCGCGATATGGCCGCGGTGATCTTGAGCAGGTCTTTCTCGCCATCGCGCGCGGCACGGAGTCCCGGGCATCATGATTGCCGCTCTGCGCCGCATCTGGGGTCTGATGTATCGCCATTTCTGCCTTTACCGGCGGTCCTGGCCGCGCCTGCTCGAACTCGCCTACTGGCCGACGCTCGAATTGCTGATCTGGGGCTTCACGGCGAAATTCGTCGTTCAGGGCCATGCAGACCTGCCGGTACGCGCCGCCGGCGCGCTGATCGGCGGCGTGCTGCTCTGGGAAGTCGCCCTTCGCGCGCAGATGGGGGTAACGATCTCGTTCCTCGAAGAAATCTGGTCCCGTAACCTGGGCCATGTCTTCGTCAGCCCGCTGCGCCCGCGTGAGATGGTCTTCGCGCTGCTCGGTGTCTCCGTCATGCGCTCCCTCGCCGGCCTTGCGCCGGCCGCCGTCATCGCCTTTCTGCTCTACGACTTCAACGTCTTTACATTTGGCCCCGCCCTCATCCTGTTCATGCTGAACCTGTTTCTCATGGGCTGGTGGCTCGCCCTTGGCGTGATTTCGCTGCTGTTCCGCTATGGGGCGTCGGCTGAGGCGTTGGCCTGGACACTGGCTTTCGGCCTCACTCCGGTCGCCTGCGTCTTCTATCCGGCCTCGATTCTCCCCGGCTGGTTACGCCCCGTCGCCGAGGCGCTGCCGGCCGCCCACATTTTCGCGGGCATGCGCAGCGCGCTCTACCGGCACGTGACAGATTTCAGCCAACTTGGAATCGCGTTCGGCCTGAATGGCATCTGGATGGCTGCCGCAGCCATGATTTTTGCCGCCCAGTTCAGGGCGGCGCGACGCAGTGGCGCGCTGGTCACGATCGGCGAATGACGCCAGCCCGGCCCCACCTCGAATGACGGAACCCGACATGAAACCGACGACCTTCTGGCTGATCCGCCATGCCACCGTCACGCCGGATGCACTCGCCCTTCTCTATGGGCAGATGGACGTGCCGATCTGCGGCGAACGCCGCCTGCGGGACACGCCACGCTATGCCGCGCTCGCCAGCAGCCTGCCCCGCCCGGCTCATTGGGTCGTCACCCCGCTCTCCCGCACGCGGCTGACAGCTGAAGCGATCATGGCTGCCGGATACGGACCGGTCGTCCCTCAGGTCGAGGAAACCCTGATCGAGCAGGATTTCGGGATCTGGCAGGGAATGAACATGTCGGAGTTCAACCGGCGCGGTTCGCCGCATCCGTTCTGGCCGGTGGGCGGAGATGAACAGCCGCCGGAAGGCGAGAGCTTCGCCCAGTTGCGCGCGCGTGTCGGCACCGGTCTCGACCGGCTGGGCGAAGCGCACCGGGGGAAGGACGTCGTTGCCGTCTCTCACGGCGGAGCAATCCGGGCGGCCGTTGCCCACGCTCTCGACCTCACGGCGCACCAGGCGCTCAGCCTCGCGATCGAGAATCTTTCCGTCACACGGATCGAGCACCACGGTCACGCATGGCGGGTCGTCACGGTCAATGAACAAATTTCCATTTGAACGACAGGCGGATTGAGGCCAAATCAATTCCCCAGATCGTTCAGACGGAGACGGTTGATGATGAAACATAATGACGTGGTTCGCGGCGTCGCTCGCGGAACGACCAGGGTTGGCATCGCAGCGCTGCTGCTCGCGATTCCGCTTGCCTCCTGCGCATCGGACGCGGGAACGCCGAATGCGGCACAGGAACTCGTCGACCGGTCGACGCTCACCATCGAGACCATGCTGGGGTCGGGCACTGCGTCCGCCGGCCAGGCGACTCAGCTGCTACGCAACGCAAAGGCCGTCGTCGTTTGTCCAAGGATCTTCAAGGCCGGATTCTTCGTTGGCGGCGAAGGCGGGAGTTGCGTTCTCGTGTCGCGCGCGGCGGGCGGCTCCTGGTCTGATCCGGCATTCTACACCATGGGCAGCGGCAGCTTCGGCCTGCAGATCGGCGCCCAGGACGCCGAGGTCATCATGCTGCTGATGAACAACACCGCACTGAACGCGTTCCTCAACAGCCAGTTCAAGATTGGCGCCGATGCCGGCGTATCGGTGGCAACCCTCGGCGCCGGCATTGGCGGTTCCAGTGGCACCGCCCTCGGCGCCGATATCGTGACCTTCGCCAAGTCCCGCGGACTTTATGGCGGGATATCCTTGTCAGGCTCGGTTTTCTCGAATGACGCGGCACTAGACCAGCAATATTACGGCCAGACGGTCGGCCCGCGGCAGATTGTTGTGAACATGACGGTCAACAACGCAGGGGCCAATCCGCTTCGCGCCATGCTTGCCAAATACGGCGGATAATGCTTTTCCGGCACGTCCCGCCGGGCTAGGCTGTTGTCATGTCGAAAGCTGGCAACGCACCGTTCTGGCGCACGAAACGCCTCGAAGAGATGACCCCGTCGGAATGGGAGTCCCTTTGCGACGGGTGCGGCCGCTGCTGCCTGCACAAGCTGCGGGACGAGGAAACGAATGAACTTGCGTTCACCAATGTCTCGTGCCGCCTGCTGGATACGGCAACGGGGCGATGCCGAAATTATGAAAACCGGCTTCGCGAGGTGCCCGACTGTTCGGCGCTCACACCCGAGCTTGTCACTGCCATCGACTGGCTGCCGCCATCCTGCGCGTATCGGCTGATTGCCGAAGGCAAGGATTTGCCGGATTGGCACCCGCTGCTGACGGGTGATCCGGAAAGCACATTTCGTGCAGGCGCGTCGGTTGCGGGACGGGTGCGAAGCGAGACCTCGGTGCATCACCTTGAGGACCATATCGTGAACTGGCCGGCCCGTTGGCCGCGCGCCAGGTGCCACGCCGGATAGGAGCCAACGTGCCGGTCGTCCCGTTCGATGTCGAACCACATGACGGGGCCGAACCCGTAGTGATCGGCGGATTGCAGACATCGATTTTATGGCGACGAAGCGCCCGCGCGCGGCGGATCGCCCTGCGAATCGACCCTCAGGGCGGACGGATCGTGATCACGCTGCCGCCTCGCGGATCGCGGAAAGCGGGCCTGGCACTGCTCCGCGGCCATGAAATATGGGTTGCCGAACGTCTTGCCGCCCTGCCCGCTCCGGTCATCATCGCGGATGGCAACGAAATCCCGATTTTTGGACGGCCTCACCGGATCGTCCATGACCCGTCTCTGCGCGGTGGCGCAATCATCGAACAGGCCGCCATACGGATCGGCGGTCATCCAGAGTTCCTGGCCCGGCGCGTGAGGGATGCGTTGCACGACCTTGCGTTGCGGGAACTGTCGGCCCAGGCGCGCGACAAGGCCGCACATGTCGGCGCCCGCCCCGCGGCCATCCGGGTCAAGGACACCAGGACGCGATGGGGCAGTTGCGCGGCGAACGGGACCCTGATGTTTTCATGGCGCCTGATCATGGCGCCGTCTTTCGTTCAGGACTATGTCGTTGCGCACGAAGCGGCGCATCTGCGCCACATGAATCATGGCCCGGATTTCTGGCGGCTTGCCGAGATGCTGACGCCGCACCGGGTCACGGCAACATCCTGGCTCGCCGCTGAGGGGCCTGGATTGTTGCGGATTTCCTGAAACGGGCACGGATCTTCCGTCCCCAAAGATGAGGCCAACTCATGAAAGCTGTCGCCTTCACTCACTCTCTGCCAGTCACTGCCGACGAGGCGCTGATCGATATCGAGGCACCCGATCCGGTATTGCGGACTCACGACGTTCTGGTCGAGGTTCGCGCCGTGTCGGTGAACCCGGTGGACACCAAGATCCGGCGGCGTAACGAACCGCTCGGCGAGCCCCGCATCCTCGGCTTCGATGCCGCTGGAATCGTGCGCTCGGTTGGTCCCGGCGTCACGCGGTTCGGTATCGGCGACGAGGTCTTCTACGCCGGCTCCGTCGACCGCCAGGGCAGCAACGCCCAGTTCCACGCAGTCGATGAGCGGATCATCGCCCGCAAGCCGCGCTCGCTGAGCTTCGCCGAAGCCGCAGCCCTGCCGCTGACGACACTCACAGCATGGGAAATGCTCTTCGACCGGTTTTCCATCCCGCGCGACCGCGTGCATCACGATACGTTGCTGATTGTCGGCGGCGCAGGCGGCGTCGGCTCGATGGCGATCCAGCTTGCCTGCCAGTTGACGGGACTCGTCGTGGTCGCGACGGCCTCACGGCCGGAAACCATCAACTGGTGCTCATCTCTCGGCGCGCATCACGTGATCAATCACCACCATCCGCTGGCGCACCAGCTCGAGACATGCGAAGTGAGCGCGCCAAGCTACATATTCTGCACCAACCACGTCGAACGGCACTGGCGCGAATTGTGCCATGTGCTTGCCCCGGAAGGGCGGATCGGGCTCATCGAATCGACGGGGCCGCTTGATATGAACGAAATCTTCAACAAGTCGGCCTCGGTGCACACCGAATACATGTTCGCGCGCTCGCTGCATCAGACGACGCAGATGATCGAACAGCATCACATCCTGCAATCGGTGAGCCGGCTCGTCGACCAAGGTGTCCTCCGCACTACGATGACCGAGAATTACGGCCCGATCACGGCCGCCAATCTGCGCCGTGCCCACGCGGCAATCGAAAGCGGAACCACCCGCGGGAAGATCGTGCTCGAGGGGTTCTGAGTGCGGGTGATTCTCGCCAGCACCTCGGTCACCCGGCAGTCGATGCTGAAGGCGGCCGGTGTGCTGGCGGATACCGAGTCATCGGGGGTCGATGAAACGCCCATCAAGCGCGCCGGCACGCTGGCCGGCCAGTCGGCTGCGGTGGTTGCGGCCAGGCTTGCCCGGGAGAAGGCACTCGCGGTGTCTGCCCGTCATCCCGATGCGGTCGTGATCGGCGCCGATCAGATGCTGGATTGCGAAGGCACATGGTTTGACAAGCCCGCCGACCGGGAGGAGGCCGCCGAAACCCTGCACCGGCTTTCCGGCCGGACGCACCGGCTCGAGACCAGCATTGCCTGCGTCCGTGACGGCGAAGTGACGTGGTTTCACGGCGAGGCGCCGAGGCTGACCATGCGGCCTCTCTCGGACGCCTTCATTACCGCCTATCTAGCCGCCGAGGGCGAGGCCGCACTGCACTCGGTCGGCGCCTATCGCCTTGAGGGGCAGGGAATTCAACTTTTCGAGCGGATCGAGGGGGATTTCTTCACGATCCTCGGCCTGCCCCTGCTGCCGCTGCTTGGCTATCTGCGTCAGATCGGCGCATTGCCATCCTGATCCGGGACCGCCAGCGGACCCGATGCCGGCGCCTCGGCCACCCCGTCGGCACCGGCATCGGGTCCGACAGGGCGTGGAGCCGCCGGAATTACCATGTCCTCAAGATGCGCAACACGGGAGGCAAGAGCTTCGGATTCCGCACGCGCCCTGACCGCAAGCTCCATCACCGCATCGAATTCCTCGCGCCTGACAAGGTCGAGCCGCCGGATCGCCTCGTCGACCCGCGCCCGCACCAGGGCTGAGATTTCGTCGCGCAGGCCGCTGGCCGCCGAGAGCGCGCCGCCGGCAAGGCCTGCCAGATCATCAAAAAACCGCGGTCTCTCGGTCATGCCAATTCTCCTGCAGAGTGGTGATGACGGATCATCTCCGCCTCTCTATAAACGCCTCCATGATACTGGTCACGGGCGGAGCGGGTTTCATCGGCTCCAATCTCCACGCAGCACTGCACGAACGCGATCTGAACGTCGTCATTGTCGACAGGCTCCGCACAACGGGGAAATGGCGCAACCTGCGCGCTCACCCACCGGCGATGATCGTTGAACCGCGTGAACTCGGCGATTTCCTCGCCAGCCAGCCGCCACTCGATGCGGTGATCCATCTCGGCGCGATCAGCGAAACGACCGCCATCGATGGCGATCTGGTCTGGCAGTCGAATGTTGCCCTGAGCCAGATGTTATGGCGCTGGTGCGCGGCGCAGCGGTTGCCCTTCATCTATGCATCGTCGGCCTCGACCTATGGCGACGGTTCGGCAGGCTTTGACGACGACAATGACCTCGCGGCACTGCGAAGGTTGCGGCCGCTGAACCTGTATGGGTGGTCCAAACACGCTTTCGACTTGTGGGTGACCGGCGAATGCGCGGCGGGCCGACCCCGACCGCCGCAGTGGGCCGGCCTGAAATTCTTCAACGTCTACGGACCCAATGAATATCACAAGGGCCGCATGATCTCGGTCGTCAAGGTGAAGTTCGACGAGGTCGCTTCCGGCAGCCCGGCCCGCCTGTTTCGGTCTGACCGGGCTGATATAGCGGACGGCCAGCAGGCGCGCGATTTCATCTGGGTGGACGATGTTGTCGCCGCGATCCTCTTCCTGCTCGATCATCCCGAGGTGAGCGGGCTGTTCAACCTCGGCACCGGCACCGCGCGCAGCTATGTCGATCTCGCCCGCGCAGTCTGCTCTGCATGTGGCGTCGGCGAGCGGATCGAATTCGTTCCGATGCCGGAGAGTCTGGTCGGGCAATATCAATCCTTCACCGAGGCTCGGATGGACCGCTTGCGCGCGGCCGGCTTCGACCGTCCCTTCACGCCCCTCGAACAGGGCGTCGAGGCCTATATCAGGAACTTCCTCAGCCGGCCGGATCAGTACCGATGAAAAACGTTTATGTCTGGCCGCATTTCGATCCGATTCTTGTCCGGTTCGGACCATTCGCCATCCATTACTATGCGCTGGCCTATATCACCGCGTTGGTGCTTGGCTGGCGGCTGATGCGCCGCCTCGTGCGCGAGGCGCCGGTCGTCGCAACCCACGAGCAGGTGGACGATTTCCTGTCCTGGGCAACTCTCGGCGTCGTCCTCGGCGGTCGGCTCGGTTATATTCTGTTCTATCAGCCGGTCTATTTTCTCGATCATCTGAACCGGACCTATGCCGTGTGGGATGGCGGGATGAGTTTCCACGGCGGCATGCTGGGTGTGGCGGTCGCAATCCTGATCTATTGCCGCCGGCATGGCATCGACCCGTGGCGTTTCGGCGACCGCGTCGCCGTGCCGGTGCCGATCGGCCTGTTTCTCGGCCGCATTGCCAATTTCGTGAACGGCGAACTTTGGGGACGCCCCGCGCCAGCCTGGTTTCCGTTCCGCATGATCTATCCCGAATCCGGGTCGGACGTGCCGCGCTACCCATCCGAACTGATCGAAGCCACGCTCGAGGGGCTCGTGCTGTTCATCGTTCTGCTCATTGCCTCCCGCAACGAGCGGATCCGCAGCCAGCCCGGCTATCTCGGCGGCATGTTCGTCATGGGCTACGGCATTGCCCGCACGACCGCCGAATGTTTCCGACAGCCGGACTGGTTTCTCGGCTACCTCATGTTCGGGCTGACCATGGGACAGTTGCTGTCGATCCCGATGATCGTGATCGGCGCGACGATGATCTGGCGCGCGAAATACGTCGCTCGCCGCCAAGGCGCCCTCGCCACCGCATGATTGAGCGGCTTGACGCCTTCATGGCCCGCGCCAATGCAGCTTACTACGCGAGCCGCGATCCGTTTGTGGATTTCGTGACAGCACCGGAAATCAGCCAGGTTTTCGGTGAGCTGCTCGGCCTGTGGGCTGCCATGGCCTGGAGCATGCTCGGCAGCCCGGCCCCCTTTGCTCTGGTCGAGGCCGGGCCGGGCCGCGGTCATCTGATGACCGACGCGCTCCGCGCGGCAAAGCGGGCCATGCCCGCGTTCGTCGAAGCCGCCGACATTCATCTGATCGAAACCTCGCCCCGACTGATCGGGCTGCTGAAAGACAGGCTGCCGCAGGCGATGTTCCACGCCGATCTATCGACAATCCCGGATCAATCGATCATCCTTCTCGCCAACGAATTTCTTGATGCCCTGCCGATCCGCCAGTTCGTCCGGCGCGGTCCGGCATGGCGCGAGCGTTACGTCGCCGATGGTGCTTTCGTCGAGGCATCCGCGGAGACGGCTCTGCCCGATGCGCCGGAGGGAACGGTCATCGAGCGGAACGAGACCGCAGAGGCCTTCGTGGCCGCCCTTGCCTCGCGTATCTCCCGCCGTGGCGGCAGCGCACTTCTGATCGACTACGGCCATGATGGCGGCGCTACCGGCGAGTCCCTCCAAGCGATCATGGATGGCCAGCCGGCCGATCCGCTCGCCGAACCAGGCCGGCGGGATCTCACCGCCCATGTCGATTTTAGCCGTCTGGCCATGGCGGCCCGCAACGCGGGGGCCGAGATCCGAGGGCCAGCGGCGCAGGGTGCGTTCCTCGCAGCCTTGGGGATTCATGAACGCACTGCCCAACTCGGTCATCATGCGGGACAGGACGATGCGCTGCGCCTGCTGGCCGCAACACGGCGGCTGACCTCCCCTGAGGCTATGGGGAGCCTGTTCCGTGTGATGGCCATCTGCCCACGAGGGATGGAGCCACTTCCAGGATTTGGGGCATGATTTCGTTCGTCACCGCTTCGCTCGATGTTCCTCACGGGTTCTTCACCCGCGCGGGCGGCGTGTCTCCGGGGCCTTATGCAAGCCTAAATTGCGGCCGGTCCGGGCAGGACGATCCTGCCAACGTCGCGGAGAACCGTGCCCGCGCCGTCATGGCCATCGGCGGCCATCGCGACCGTCTGGCCGGACTGCGACAGGTTCACGGGGCGGTTGCCGTCACCTCCCCCGATCCGGAGGGGCCGTTCCACGAAGCCGACGCCATGGTGACCGACCAGCCGGGCCTCGCCCTGGGAATCATCACCGCAGATTGCGCTCCCGTGCTCTTCAGTTCCGCCGATGGCAGGATCGTAGGCGCGGCCCATGCCGGCTGGCGTGGTGCCGCCGCTGGCGTTCTCGAGCAGACCGCCGCTCTGATGCGCCGGATGGGCGCTTCAAAGATTGTCGCCGCAATCGGTCCCTGCATCCACAGGGAGAGCTATGAGGTGGGATTGGACATGAGAACGGCAGTGCTCGCCAGCGGCGCTGAAAGCGAATGTTTTTTCTCGGCCGGTCGTCCGGGCCATTGGCACTTCGACCTTCCGGGTTATTGCGCCGCGCGCCTGGCGATGGTGGGCATCGACGCAGCGATCCTGCCGCACGATACGCTCAGCGATGAAACCGCATTTTTCTCCCACCGCCGCCGAACCCTGCGCGGCGAAGGCGCGGGCGGCCACCAGATCTCGATCATCATGGTGCGGTCATGAGGCGGCGGCTGCTCGTTGCGCTGCCGTTGCTGCTGGCAGGCTGCGGAACGCTTCCCCAGCCTCTTCTGGGGAAGCCCGGGGCGATGGGCGCCCGCCTTGCGGTGCCGCCACCGCCGGTCCTCATCGTCCCTCCGCCGCCGGATGCGCTCCTTGGCAACCGCGCTGCCGATGCCTACGCGCACGATCTTGCCAAAGCGCTTGTCGACCGGAATGTGCCCAGCATCGTCCGCCCGGCGCGTCCCTATGACTGGCAACTGGAAGCAACGGCGCGCACAGCGAATGCGACGGTCATTCCCGGCTTCCGGATCATCGGTCCCGGTCACAAGGAATATGGCCACCTGACAGGCGCCGAAGTGAGCGGAGCCGCCTGGGCCGCGGGGGATCCCGCAACGCTCAGGCAGGCAGCGGATGCGGCGGCGCCCGGCCTCGTGAAACAGCTTTCCGCGATCAATGCCGCCGTGCAGCAAAGCAATCCGGCGTCTCTTGAAAACCGCCCTCCCCGCGTCAGGCTCATTCGCGTGACCGGAGCGCCGGGTGATGGCAACCATGCCCTGAAACTCGATGTCTCCCGGGATCTGCCGAAACTCGGTGTGGTCATGGTCGACCACACGGCCGACGCCGATTTCCTGATCGACGGCGTCGTGAAGGTAAGCCCGGCCAACAAGGACGGCAAACCGGGCGGAAGCGACCTGGTCGAACTTGACTGGACAGTCCGGAACCGGCGCGGCGGATTCATCGGCAAGGTCTCCCAGCTTCACGACCTGAAGCCGAGCGAAATGACACCCTACTGGGGCGACGTTGCCGCCGCCGCGGCCAGTCAGGCGGCGCTAGGCCTGCGGCAGGTCATTCGCAACGCGACACTCAAGCACGATGCCTTACCGAAACACCGCAAGACGGAGCCGGCACATCCCACACCGGCGCAACAGCCCTAACGGTGAAGGCCAGTTCGCGGGCGCCAGCCGCGTCGATCGTCGCGGTCCCGTCGGTCCAGCGGAACCAGCCATCTCCCGCATGTTCGGGACCATGAAATCCCCGGCCAAAGAATGGTGCCGCGATGTCGACCGGATCGCCGTCCAGCACAGCGTCGCATATGGCGATCCCAAGCCACCGCCAGTCCTCCGAAGCCGGGTCAAGTTCTGCCGGGCGAGAGGCGGTTGACAGCAGTTTGAGGTCGCAAGGCGCGGGCGGCAACCGGTAAATCCGGTGCCGGTCCGCCGACCAGACAGGCGCCACTGTCTTTCCATCTGCAACGACCTGGAAGTTTCCTGCCTTCTGGCGAATGCCACGTGAGGCAACCCGGTATTGCAGACCCGCCCGGATCCGCGCGAGATCCGGGCCACCGTCGACAACCGGCGCATAGAGGCGGCCGGGGTCGCGCGCCAGAGCCCCGAAGTCCGGGAACAGCGAAATGGTGGCGTCGCCATCCTCGAACTGGAAACGATTCCCGCAATCGAGATAGGTCTCCGCCGGCAGCATCTCGGCCAGAACAACGTCGTGGCTTTCCAGTTCGACATGATAATAGGTCACGGTCGGCACCGTTACCTGCCGGATGGACAGGCCGTTGATCAAACGTTTGATCTCGACCAGTGAACCGTCGATCCAGATTGCATGATCGGGCGAGAGATACAGGTCACGGCAGGGTTGCCCGACACCGAAGGCATCTTTTTCGATCAGCACGGGCAACACCGATTCCGGCACAGGATGCCGGCGACAATCAATCCGCCGCTGGCCGCGCCAGGCAATCTGCCGGACCTCTCCACGCAGCGTGATCACCTCATCCCCCTCGGAAAGGGTTTCCACTGGCCGCAGGCCCGAAGGCGTCAGCAGGCGTGTGCCGTGGCGGAAACAAGGCACAACGACCTCGAAAGTCTTCGGGTTCGTGCCGCCGATCGCCACGACGGCAAGTGGTCCAGGCGCCGTTGCAAACGTCACGTAAAGGGGTGCCAGACCGTTATTCAGGGTCAGGACATTACCCGCAACCGTTCCGCTCAGTTGCTGCGACGCGCCAAATCCGGTGATGTCGATCGTATCACCCGGCGTGAATCCTTCGACGGTACCGGAGAACGGATGCGACTGGTTGAACTGCATGAACGAGCCGGGCGCGTTGAAGTCGATTGTCGTGCCGGCGGCAACGGTGTTTGCGAAATCGACAAAACCACCCGCGAGGTCGATCACTCCGGAGCCGGAAACCGCCGCTCCGAAATCGATCGCATCTCCAGCCTGCACGAGGAGTGTTCCGTCATTCCGGAAGGGCGACGATATCGTCGAGATGCCCGCAAGATCCCACGTTGCTCCCGCCGCGATCGAAATCGTATTGAACTGCACGAATTCCTGCGTTGGATTGACGAAGGTGCCTTCCGTCGTCCCGCCAAACACGAGATCGGCGACCTGCCCGCCGATGGCGGCGCCGTCGAACGTGGCGCCCGGCAGAACAGTCAGGGTATCGGTTACCGTCATCACGGCTCCGCCAGTGAAGGAAATCGCCGGGCCGGAACTGGCACTCACCAAGCCGCCCTGGACGATGTCCACATAATTCTGGCCGATGGGAACCAGAATGCCAGTCGAGCCGCCAACGGTCCCGAAATTATCGAAACTGGCGACATTGCCGAGAACCACGCCCGCGGACCCGCCTTCGATCACCCCTCCCGCCTCATTGACGGCCACCGCCGCGCCGATCTGAAGACCGATTCCGGCGTTCCCCGCGGAGATCAGGCCGGCATTCAGCAGAGTGCTTCCCGTCACGCCGCCACTCAGCTTCACCGCATCGCCAGAGGCACTCGCGAGGGTTCCGCTGGCCTCGTTCTGGATGTCGAAAGCACGACCCGACGTGGACAACACGGCATCGCTCGCGGCGGTCACCAGGCCATGATTGTCGATTTGACCGCCTGCGAGAAGCAGAACTCCTCCGTCATCTGATGCGGCGATTGTCCCGGTCACGTCGATTGTCCACGTCAGGGGCGCCACGAGGGCATTTCCCCCAGCCACGTCGATGATGCCTTCGATGGCCACCGGGTCGGCATACTGCGCTGACGATAGGGTAACCCCGGAGAGCACGGTGCCGCTGATCGTGTCTGACATGACCACTCCTTAAGGTGCATCAAATGCAAAATACAACTCTACGGTTGTATTTAACATTAAACCTTAAGTTGTGTCGATGAAATTTTTAACCCGCCGTCAATCTTTCCGGATTCCTCCTGCGGGAAGATCGTCAAATCGAGCATCCGGGTTGAAGTATCCGTAAATCAGTCGGGCCGTCGTCCGGTTTATGCCGGAGACAGCTTCCAGATCCTTCAATCCGGCCTGGCGCACGCCCCGTGCCGAACCGAAATGATTGAGCAGGGCCTTCTTTCGCGCCGATCCGATACCAGGAATGCCATCTAGCTCACTCGTGGTGATTTTGCGGCTGCGACTCGCTCGATGGGTCGTGATCGCATAGCGGTGCGCCTCGTCGCGCAACCTCTGGAGAAAATAAAGCACGGGGTCACGGGGCGGCAGTTGAAAGGGAGAACGGTCCGGCAGATGAAACCATTCACGCCCCGCGTCACGATCGGGCCCCTTGGCGATCGCGACCAGCGGAACATCGCTTACCCCGAGTTCGTCCAGTACCGCGCGCGCCGCCGATAATTGCCCGGCGCCGCCATCTATCACGATAAGATCCGGCCAGGTGCCATCTTCACGCGACGGGTCTTCGGCCGTCGCCCGGACAAAACGACGTGTCAGCACCTCGCGCATCATTGCGAAATCGTCGCCCGGCGTGATCGGCCCCTTGATCGAGAAGCGCCGATAAGCCGGTTTGATGAAGCCCTCGGGACCGGCAACGATCATCACACCATAGGCATTGGTGCCCATGATGTGAGAGTTGTCGTAAACCTCGATCCGTTCCGGATTTCCCTCAAGACCGAACAGAGCGGCCGTCGCCGCAAGCAGTTTTTCCTGCCCCGCGGACTCCGCCAGCTTTCGCTCGAGTGCTTCCCGGGCATTGGTTGCCGCGTGCTCGACGACATGGCGCTTCTCACCGCGCTGCGGCACGGCAAGTTCAACCTTGTACCCTGCCTTGAGACCAAGCGCATCCTTGAGCAGGTCGGCCTGGGGGACGGTGTTGCTGAGCAAAATGAGAGGAGGCGGAGTCTTGTCGTCATAAAACTGGGCAATGAACGCGCCGAGCACATCGCCCGGCGTCGCTCCCTGGGCCTGGGTGGGAAAGAAACTCCGGTTGCCATAATTCCGCCCGCCTCGGATGAAGAAGACCTGAAGACAGGACTGACCCGCCGCCTGATGGATCGCGATCACATCGGCATCGCCAACACTTTCGGGGTTGATCACGTCACCGCCGCGAATGTGCGCAAGGCCACGGATGCGATCCCGGATCGCCGCCGCACGCTCGTATTCCATGACGTCCGCGGCAGCTGCCATTGCGGCGGCCAGATCGTGCTGCACCGTCCCCGCGCGGCCGGACAGAAAATCACTCGCCTGGCGGACCAGCGCCCCATAGGCCTCGGCATCGATGCGCCCGACGCACGGAGCCGAGCATCGCTTGATCTGGAACAGGAGGCAGGGCCGCGTGCGATTGGCGAAGACCGTATCGGGGCATGTACGGAGCAAAAAGACACGCTGCAGCGCCTGGATCGTCTGGTTCACCGACCACGCCGAAGCGAACGGCCCCCAGTAGCGCCCCTTGCGCACTTGTGCGCCGCGGTGCTTCGCGAGTTGGGGAAACTCCCCATCCTCCGTGATCACCAACCAGGGATAGGATTTGTCATCCCTCAGCAGGATATTGTATTTAGGCTTCAACCTCTTGATCAAATTGGCTTCAAGAAGCAGCGCCTCGGCTTCCGTATGGGTGGTGATGATCTCGACGGTGGAGGTTTCCGACACCATGCGCCGCAACCGTTCGGGCAAACGTGCGATCTGCGTATAGGTCGTGACTCTTTTCTTCAGGCTGCGCGCCTTGCCAACATAAAGCGCGTTTCCGGAGAGATCGAGCATCCGGTATACGCCAGGCGCCGCCGGCATGGAGACGAGCGCGCCTGAGATCACTTCAATCCCCTTTGGCGCGGGTCGCTGCGTATCACTCATCATCCTGGTCCATTGGCACCGTAAGGTTGTGGATAAGTCTGTGCATGGTTTGCAAGAATGGAGATGTGACTGACCAGTCAACCCCTCTCAGGAAATTTACGGCCCGATCCGATGATCTCTCTAAGGCTCTGATATTAAAACATTCCAGAATTGCCAAAAGTAAAAAAAAGAGGCCTGTGGAAGATGACATCGGAGTTATATGCGTCACATCCAGGAGTGGACAACTTTCCGAACGAAATGATCCAATGTTTTCAGCCTGCTGCGACCGGGCATTCAGGCTTCGATCGATGTCGGTCAAGAGTTGCCGATCACCTGCGGTTTCCGGCATTCTCGCACCGGATTTGCGGCTCAGCAACGACGTGACCGATACGCCTGTTATAACGTGCGGAAACCATGATGATTCTCACTCCTGATCCCCAGACATCACATTCCGGCCCCAGGCTACCGATCCGGGCGCTGCGTCCGGATGCCGTGGAACCGTTTCTCGCCACCGCAGATACGCCGACCGCAGCATCTGTCCGCATGCAGGGATTTACGGGGCAGGCCTCTGCGGTGGTTCTCCTACACGGCCCGAATGGCTGTTCGGGTGCATTGCTCGGGCTTGGCGACCGACCTACCCAGGCCACGTTCGGCGATTTGCACACGAAGTTGCCGCCGGGCGCCGAATGGTCGCTGCTGCCAGGCGACTACGATCCTGGCCAGGCATGGCTTGGAATTGCCCTGGGTACCTACCGATTCGAGCGGTTTCGTAGGCCCCGGCCTCCTCTGCCTCGGATTTCGGTCGACCACGCGCCCGACCGGGCCCGGCACCTCGCGTCCGCGATCTGCTTCGCGCGCGACCTCATCAATACACCAGCCAATCATCTCGGCCCTTCCGATCTAGCCGATGCGGGAACCACCCTGGCGGAACGCTACGGCGCCGCCGTCAGGCGAATCAGAGGCGCGGAACTTGAAGACGGATATCCCGCGGTGCACGCGGTGGGCGCCGGTTCAGAGCGCCCACCGGAGGTCCTGCAGTTCAACTGGGGCAGCGACAGTTCTCATCCGCTGATCTCGCTTTGCGGCAAGGGAGTTTGTTTTGATTCCGGCGGTTACGACCTCAAGCCGAGCGCCGCAATGTTACGGATGAAGAAGGATATGGGCGGCGCCGCAATTGCCCTCGGAGTCGCGCAGGCCGTGATGGCGCTGAATCTTCCGGTTCGGCTCGATGTGCGGATCGGCTGCGTTGAGAACAGCGTGTCCGGACACGCGATGCGCCCCCTCGACATCATCCGCACGCGCGCGGGCCTGAATGTGGAGGTAGGCAACACCGACGCCGAGGGCCGACTGGTCCTGGCCGACCTGCTAGCCGACGCAGCCGACGCAAAGCCCCATTGGCTGATCGATTTCGCGACGCTGACGGGGGCGGCCCGCGTTGCCCTCGGGCCGGATCTGCCGGCACTTTTCTCGAATGATGATGCGCTCGCCAACGGGCTCTTAGCGGCGGGCACGGCCGCCGATGATCCGCTCTGGCGCCTGCCGTTATGGCAAGGTTACGAATCCTGGCTGGACAGCCCAACCGCTGACCTGAATTCGGTCGCCTCGAAGCCGTTCGCCGGGGCGATCATCGCAGCCCTGTTCCTGCGCCGCTTCGTCCCCTCCGGAACGCCCTGGGCACATATCGACACCTACGCGTGGAACGACTCTACCAGAGCGGGAAAGCCTGAGGGCGGCGAGGCGCAGGCCCTTCAGGCCACTTTTGGCGCCATCGAAGCCCTTGCCAGCGTATCGACCACGAAACGGCCTTGATAATGACCTATGAATTAAGGCAAATATTCGGCAATGGAATTGCAATGTTTTCATGTTTCAATGTCTTGTGCGTAAGCTTCAGGATTCATAATTGATCTCAGGTTGTCCTCCTGAGACAAGGCTGCACGTAATTCGATCGTCCCTTTTTGGGAGGCCTGAGACCGCCAGTTCCCTCTGGTGATCATGAGCGTCAGACAACCGGAGAGGAGAAAAAGTTGCATGGGCCAGCAAATGAATTCTGAGGAGCTCGTCGGGGTTCTACGAGACACGATCGTTGCTCTGGTGAGACGTGAGGGGGTCGACCTGTCGGCACGACAGCTCGGCGTATTCCTCACTTGTTATCTGAATGATGACGCTCATACCGTCCGCGGGCTTGCGAGCGAACTCAACGTGTCGAAGCCCGCCATCACCCGGGCCCTCGACCGTCTGTCCGATCTCGATCTCGCCCGCCGGAAGGTCGATCCGTCGGATCGCCGCAGCGTTCTGGTGCAGCGCACGACCAAAGGTTCGGCTTTTCTGCGGGAAATCCGTAGCGTCATGACCGAGGTGACAAGTGACGGACGCAGCCGTCCGGAGCAGACGAGCCGCCGTTCGGTCGCGGCAAACTGAGTGGAATACGGGAACGGAATGATTGCCAGAAGAGCTTTGCTGGGCATTGCCGCAACCTGCGTTGCGGCATCCTTTTCCCCTGCGTGGTCGGCCCCCCTTTCGTCCGGCCACACACAGCAGGTCCTGGGTAAAGTTCTCGATTACCTGAACAGCCTGAAGACCGTCACCGCCCGCTTCATGCAGGTTGGCCCCGATGGTTCCGTCCGAACCGGCACCGCCATCGTGCAGCGCCCTGGGAAAATGCGGTTCGAATATGACAAGCCGGACCCTCAACTGCTCGTCGCGGGCTTCGGGTTGCTTGTGTATCACGATCCGCAGCTGGACCAGACAACCAACATTCCGCTGTCGTCCACGCCTCTCGGCATCCTTCTCGCCAAGCACATAACCTTCGGCGGCGATGTCAAGCTCCTGCGCGTCTCGACGCCACCAGGGGAAATCCAGGTCACGCTGACGCGGGCGGGCAGGGAAGCGCAGGGCCACATCACCCTCGTCTTCTCGACCAATCCGATCGAGTTGCGGCAATGGCGGCTTACCGACGCGCAAGACCGCGTGACCCAGGTCAGCTTGTACGACCTGAAGCCGGCCGCACCGTTCCCCGACAAAACCTTCGAATTCGTTCCCGGCTACAACACGAACTGAACCCGTGGAAGCCCAGGCGGCAACCACGGCCGCAACTCTGGCAGTCCCCAGCGCGATGCTGACACGGCGTTCCGGATTTGCGAGAAAGTCGAGCATGATATCGCGGTCATCGAAACTGATCGGCATTTCCTGTTGCCGAAAGCTCTTCGGCGTTTTCGGAATGCTCAATCATGCGGCCTCGGACACATATGTCCGGGCCGTCGACCTGGTCATCGGTGGTGTCCCTGTTCTGATTCCGGCCAATGGCGACCGTTCGCATGTCGACATCCTGCTTGACCGGCTGGACGGGCTGATCCTGACCGGTAGCCGCAGCAATGTGGCGGCGGTGTTCTACGGCGGCCCACCGCAACCGCCGGACGACGCGCCCGAGGATCCGGAACGAGACCGCGTAACGCTGCCGCTTGTCCGTGGCGCGGTCGCACGGGGCCTGCCGGTTCTGGCCATCTGCCGCGGCCTCCAGGAACTGAATGTCGCACTCGGCGGCACGTTGCATCAGCGGTTGCAGGATCTGCCGGGGCGCATCGACCATTCGACGCCGATGCAGCCACACGCCCCAGTGCGAACCGGAAAGGCCCATCACGTCACGTTGCGCTCCGGCGGACGTCTCGCCCGGATCGTGGAAAGCAACCTTCTCTCCGTCAATTCCCTTCACAATCAGGGAATCGACCGGCTTGCTCCCGGCCTGCTGGTTGAGGCCCGCGCCACGGATGGAACCATTGAAGCGGTGACAGGGACCGGTCCGGGCTATCTGGTCGGTGTGCAATGGCATCCGGAATATGATTTCGAACATGATGCGGCATCTCGCCGCATTTTCGAGAGCTTCGGGGCCGCCGTGAACAAGGCGGTCTGATCAGTCACAACAAAGGCAGGAACAGAATATGTCCGAATTCGTGATCGCACCGCCGGCAATACCGGCTGTTCCCGTTGCGGGCGGTGGGCTCTTCCCGGTCCGACGCATCTTCTGTGTCGGCCGCAATTACGCGGCGCACACGCGGGAAATGGGGGGCGATCCGAATCGCGAGCCGCCGTTCTTCTTCACCAAACCCGCCGATGCGATTGCGCTGGGCGACAGCGTCCCCTTCCCTTCGGCAACGCAGAACCTTCATCACGAGATGGAACTCGTCGTGGCGCTGGGCGCAGGCGGCCGGGATATCCCGTCCGACGCGGCGCTGGCCCATATCTATGGCTATGCGGCCGGCGTGGATCTGACCCGCCGGGATCTGCAGGACGAAGCAAAGTCGCTTCGCCGTCCGTGGGACATGAGCAAGGGTTTCGATCTCTCTGCGCCGATCAGCCTCATTGTTCCGGCCGCACGAATTGGTCATCCTGCTACTGGCCGCATCTCCCTCGCGGTGAATGGCGAGCGGCGCCAGAACGGCGATCTGTCCGACATGATCTGGCCGGTCGCCGACATTATCTCGTTCCTCTCGTCCCTCGTGGAACTGAAGCCGGGCGATCTGATCTATACCGGCACGCCCGATGGCGTCGGCCAGATCCAACCAGGCGACCGCGTTTACGGCGTCATCGATGGCGTCGGCGAACTGGAATTCATCCTCGCATGACCGCTCTGACCGTCGCGACCTGGAACATAAATTCGGTTCGACTCCGTCGGGATCTGCTGCATAGTCTCATGGATCAGGCCGCGCCCGATATCGTTTGCCTGCAGGAAACCAAGGTCCCCGACGACCTTTTCCCGGAAGACCTCGGCGCGGCACTCGGCCTGCCTCATGTGCTCAAACGCGGCATGAAAGGTTATAACGGCGTTGCGATCCTCTCCCGCCTTCCGCTTACAGCGGTCGAGGCTACGCCCGACTGGTGCATGAAATCGGACTGCCGGCACATTGCCGCGAGAATCGATACCGGAACCGATCCGCTTGTGCTGCACAATTTCTACGTCCCTGCCGGCGGCGATATCCCTGATCGGGCAGAGAACCCGAAATATGGGCACAAGCTCGATTTCATTGCGGAAGCCCGCGACCACTTCGCAATGAACCGCCCGCATCGCACCATGCTGGTGGGTGATCTGAATATCGCGCCGCTGGAAAACGATGTCTGGAGCCACAAGCAGCTATTGAACGTCGTTAGCCATACGCCGCCGGAAACCGAGGGTCTGAACGCCTGGCGGGCCGAAGGTTTCATCGACGCCATCCGGCATTTCGTCCCCGATGACCAGAAGCTTTTCACCTGGTGGTCTTATCGGAACAGGGACTGGCGGGCCTCCAACAGGGGCCGGCGACTCGATCACATCTGGGTCTCGACGGACCTGATCGGCAATCTGGCGCGCCATGCCATTCTTCAGGACGCCCGGGACTGGGAACGCGGTTCCGATCACGTCCCGGTGGTGTTGACCCTCGACCTGTAGAACTCGAGCGCGCGCTGCAGAGTCCGGCGCGCGGCGGCGGCTTCACGGCCCAGCGCGATCAGATCCGGGATCTGCGCGGGCCGGCGGAAAACGCTTTTCAGGACCTGTTCGATGGAGATTCGGCCGTCGGGGCCGAGCGCCACGAGGGCAGCCGGCGGCAAGCGCCGTCGCGCGGGATCGGCAATCGCGCGCAATACGGCAAAATCCAGACCGTACTCGGCGGCAACACGCGCAACGGCCGCTGATTCGAGATCGATCGCGGCAGCTCCGGTCGACGCGAACAGCACCCGCTTGTGTTCAGGGGTCACGGCCACGCTCCCGCCACCGATCAGGGCATCCACAGTCGCCCCCCCGAACATCTCCGTCAGCCGGAGCTCGCAAGAATACGTAGCCTTTTGTGAACCAAGGACCTTTCGCGGCACAAGAAGCGTTCCCGCCGCGAGGCCCGGATCCAGTCCTCCGGCAAGACCAAAGCTGATCAGCGCCGAAACCGCTTTGTCCTGAGCCAGAGTTCGGGCAGCATGCAGGGCACCGTCAGGAGTTCCGCCGCCGACAACCACCCTGGCTCTTACCCCACGCAGCAGGGCGGCTTCCGCAGTCAGTCCAGTCACAAAACCCAGCATGACGCTGCGCGGGTGCTCAGCGCGGGCTGAGCACCATGATCATCTGACGGTTTTCCATCTTCGGCATCTGCTCGACCTTGGTATCGGTTTCCATATCGAGTCGGATGCGCTCGAGCACCTTCACGCCGAGTTCCTGATGCGCCATTTCACGCCCGCGGAACCGCAGCGTGACCTTCACCTTGTCCCCATCGCCGATAAAGCTCTTCATGGCGCGCAGCTTCACCTGATAATCGTTCTCGTCGATGTTCGGGCGGACCTTGATCTCCTTGATCTCGATCACTTTCTGCTTCTTGCGCGCCTCGTTCTTTTTCTTCTGCTGCTCGTACTTGAACTTGCCATAATCGAGCAGCTTGCAGACCGGCGGGTCCGCGTTCGGGCTGATTTCAACGAGGTCCAGTCCCACCTCGCCGGCGCGGCGCTGCGCCTCTCTGGTGCTCATCACACCCAGCATTTCACCATCCTGGTCGATGAGACGGACCTGGGGCACACGAATGTCTTCATTGACGCGCGGGCCTTCGCGGCTGGGC
The DNA here is from genome assembly GCF_000724705.2 of Acidiphilium sp. JA12-A1. NCBI lineage: Bacteria > Pseudomonadati > Pseudomonadota > Alphaproteobacteria > Acetobacterales > Acidocellaceae > Acidiphilium > Acidiphilium sp. JA12-A1. The sequence continues at coordinate 18,135 of NZ_JFHO01000003.1, read as the reverse complement.
GGGCTCGGCGGAACGGGTAGTCTGGCTATGTCGCTCTCCTGTCGTTGTGGAAGAAACGCGAATACGAGATCTTCGCTCTAGACGATATCGGGCTGTCAAGGCAACAGAACAAGCGCCATCCCCATCGGGGGGTCAGTTCCGCGGGAACGGATCAACCTCGTAGCGGACCGCGACCAGCACCAGCCCATCCGGCGGTGCGGTCGGCCCCGCCGCCGAACGATCGCGCGCCGCGAGCGCCTCGGCCACGCGACCGACGCGCCAGCGGCCCTCACCCACCAGCTTGAGTGTTCCAACCATGTTCCGCACCTGGTGGTGAAGAAAACTGCGTGCCTCCGCCTCGATCACGACCGTTTCGCCGTCCCGCCGGACATCGAGCCGATCGAGCGTGCGCAGCGGCGAATTCGCCTGGCACGAGCTGGCCCGGAAACTGGTGAAATCGTGGCGTCCCAGCAGCGACTGGGCCGCTTCGTGCATGGCCGGAGCATCGAGCGGCGCCTTCACGTGCCAGACGAACCCATCCCGCAGGGCCGGCCGGGCGGATCGATTAAGAATCAAATAGCGATAGGCCCGCCCGATCGCCGAAAATCGCGGACTCCACGCCGCCGACGGCGCAGGCGCCGCCTCGATTACCGCCACCGCGTGCGGCTTCATGTGGAAATTCAGCGCTTCGCGTACCGCCCGCGCATCGAGCCGGTCCGGTAGTTCCAGCGCCGCGACCTGTCCAGCGGCATGAACACCGGCATCGGTGCGGCCAGCAACCACGCTGTCAGGCACATCGCCGCCACATAGCCGGGATGCGGCCGTCTCCAGCACTTCCTGCACCGACAGCCCGTTCTCCTGGCGCTGCCAGCCCACAAAGCCCCGGCCGTCATATTCGAGCCTGAGCGCCCAGCGCCTCACCCCAGACGCGTCCCGATGGCGACCGGATGGCCGCGCAGGAACGCCTCGGCCGGCATTGCGGCCCGCCCCGCGCGCTGAACAAGAGTCGGCCGTATCGCAGCATCGCCGCAGGCAATGGCCAGGCGGTCATCAAGCACCGTTCCCGGTTCGCCCTGCCCCGCCGCCGGTTCGGCGCGGATAATCTTGAGCGCCTCGCCGTCGAGCCGCGTCTCCGTTCCCGGCCAGGGCCGGAATGCCCGAATCCGCCGCAGAATCACTGCGGCAGATGCCGACCAGTCGATCTCCGCGTCCGCCTTCGAGAGTTTCGGAGCATAGGTCACCCCCCCCTCCGGTTGCGGCACAGGCGGAAAATTCCCGTCAAGCACCTTGATGACCAGCGCGGCACCCAGATCGGCGAGCCGGTCAAGCAGATCCACCGTTGTATCCTCAGGGCCGATCGGCACCGCTTCGGCCAGCAGCGTCGCCCCGGTGTCGAGCCCCTCATCCATCTGCATGATGGTCACGCCGGTCTGCGCATCCCCCGCAAGAATCGCGGCATGGATCGGCGCGGCTCCACGCCAGCGCGGCAGCAGACTCGCGTGGATATTGATGCAGCCGCGTCGCGGGGCGACCAGCATGTCCGCTGGAAGAATCTGTCCATAGGCGGCGACGACTGCGGCATCGAGGTCGAGCGCGCGGAAATAGGCCCGCTCGGCATCGTCCCGGCGCAGGCGCTCCGGCGTCCGCACCGTCAGGCCGAGCGCCTCCGCAGCCTCATGAACCGGGCATTTGTGAATGCGATGGCCCCGCCCGACCGGTCGCGGCGGCTGGCAATAGACCGCGACGATATCATGGCCCGCGGCATGCAGCGCCCGCAGCGCCGGCACCGCGAATCCAGGCGATCCCATGAACGCGAGACGCATCAGCGTGCCGGCTTCCGCGCGGCCTTTTCGCGCAGATCCTTCGCGAGCTTGCGCAGGATCATGTTCCGTTTGAGCGCCGACAGATGATCGACGAACAGGACCCCGTCGAGATGATCGATCTCGTGCTGGATGCAGGCCGCCAGCAACCCGTCGGCATCGATCGTTCGCTTCTTGCCGTCCTCGTCCTCGAATGCCACGCTGATCTGCCCCGGCCGGATCACCTCGGCATACTGACCCGGCAGCGACAGGCAGCCCTCCTCGCGCGAGACGAGTTCTTCGCTCCGCGCCGTGATCTCGGGATTGATCATGACCATCGGCTGCTTCTGGTCGTCCGGCGCCAGATCCATCACCACCAGACGCAGCGACACGCCGATCTGCGGCGCAGCGAGGCCGATACCCGGCGCGCGGTACATCGCTGCGAACATCCGCGGCACCAGTTCCGCCACGTCGTCACGGTCCGCGCCGACCACACGGCGCGCTTTCATCCGCAGCCGCTTGTCGGGAACAATCAGGATCTCCGGGATTCCGGCATCCGCAATATCGGTCGTCGCACTCATGGCCGGCATGTAGCCCCGCCGCCGCGCCCGATCAATCGGTACTTGCAATGGACGCGATTTATGCCCATTTCGGAGGTGCGAAACGCCGTCCGGGTTTCGCTTGTCTCGCTCGAAAGGAGGAGGCTTTGACAACTCGCGTTTTTACTTCGCCCTTGTTTCTGGGCTTTGATCATCTTGAACAGGTGATCGAACGTGCCGCGAAGACGTCGTCGGAAGGGTATCCGCCCTACAACATCGAGCAACTCAGCTCGACAAGCCTGCGGATCACCATCGCCGTTGCCGGTTTCACGATGGACGATCTCCAGATCACGCAGGAAGACAACCAGCTGGTGATCCGGGGCCGCCAGAACGACGACATGCAGGGGCGTATCTTCCTGCATCGCGGAATAGCCGCGCGTCAGTTCCAGCGGGCTTTCGTTCTCGCGGAAGGTATCGAGGTCAAGGGCGCCTGGCTCGATAACGGGCTCCTGCATATCGACCTCGCCCGGCCATTGCCGGAAGCGAAGATCCGCACGATCGCCATCAAGAAGGGAGCAGGCGGCCAAAACGGCGCCAGCTCAGCACGCACGCTCGACAGTGATGCAGTTGCGTCGCGCATCGTTGGGCGTGAACTTCAGGAGGGTTCCTGACATGAACATCAAGACCCATGACGGTATCGCCGAAGACGCGCCGTTCCAGGCGTTTCTCGATCCGCATCAGATCACCGAGGCCCAGCTCGCCGAACTCGGACTCGAGGAAATCGCCTATGTCCGCCCGATCATGACACCGAACGGACCGGCCTTCGGCGTCTTCGCCGCCAACGGCGTGCCTATGGCCGTCGCCGCCGACAATAGCGTTGCGCGTGCCGCGATCGTCCAACACGAACTGGCGCCAGTCTCGGTTCACTGAACCATGCGCCGCAGCCGACCGGCCTGAAATGATACCTCAGGTTTTCAATCGGCGGGCATGACACCAGCGGGACAGGTCACGCCTGTCCCGCCAAGCCCGCAATAACCGTCAGGGTTCTTGGCCAGATATTGCTGGTGATAGGCTTCGGCGAAAAAGAACGTCGGCGCGGGAAGGATTTCTGTCGTGATTCTGCCGAAACCGGCCTCGGACAGCACGTTCTGATACGCGTCGCGTGACAACTCGGCGAGGCGAAGCTGTTCGTCGGACAAGGCGTAGATCGCCGAGCGATACTGCGTGCCAATGTCACCACCCTGACGCATGCCCTGCGTCGGGTCATGGTTTTCCCAGAACAGCTTCAACAGGTTCTGATATGAGGTCGCCCGCGGATCGAACACGACCAGCACGACCTCGGCATGGCCCGTGCGACCGGAACACACCTCCTCATAGGTGGGGTTCGGCGTAAATCCGCCAGCATAGCCCACGGCCGTGACCAGCACGCCCGGCGCTTGCCAGAACTTGCGTTCCGCGCCCCAGAAACAGCCAAGACCGAAGATCGCGACTTCCGATCCTGGCGGATAGGGCTCTGCGAGCCGCGCGCCGCTGACGTAGTGGAATTCCGGAATCGGCATCGGCGTCGCCCGCCCCGGCAGCGCCTCACCGGCTGTCGGCATCCGTGTCTTCATCGTGCTCATAATCGCCCTGATCTGATCCACCAGCGTCATGCACCATGCTCCGGCGCAACCTTGTCAGGCCAGTTCGGCCAGCAGCGAGAGTTGCGCGTCCCGCGGCTCGGCGTGGTCGGTCAACGGAATGGGATAATCACCGCTGAAGCAGGCGTCGCAATAGGCCGGGTCAGCGGCGTCGCGCCCCTGGTGGCCAAGCGCGCGATACAGCCCGTCGATCGAGATGAACGCCAGGCTGTCCACGCCGATCAGCGCGGCCATCTCGGCTTCGCTGTTGCGGGCGGCAAGCAGCTTGCCGCGCTCGGGCGTGTCGATGCCATAGAAGCAGGAATGCGTTGTCGGGGGCGAGGAAATCCGCATATGCACTTCGCGCGCCCCTGCCGCGCGCACCATCTCGACGATCTTCTTCGACGTCGTGCCGCGCACGATCGAATCGTCCACCAGCACGACGCGCTTGCCCTCGAGCGCCGGCCGGTTCGCCGAATGCTTGAGCCGCACGCCGAGATGGCGGATCTGATCGGTCGGCTCGATGAAGGTCCGCCCGACATAATGGTTACGGATAATGCCCAGTTCGAAGGGAATGCCGCTCCGCTCGGCATAACCCATCGCCGCCGGCACGCCAGAATCCGGAACCGGGACGATCAGGTCGGCTTCCACCGGCGATTCCTGCGCCAGTTCGCTGCCTATGCGCTTGCGCGCGGCATAGACCGACATGCCGTCGACGATCGAATCAGGACGCGCGAAGTAGATATATTCGAACACGCAGAAGCGCGGCTTCTGCGGCACGAACGGCTTGAGGCTCCGCACCCCGCCGCGGTCGATCGCAACGATCTCGCCAGGCTCGATATCGCGCACGAACTCGGCGCCGACCATCTCCAGCGCGCAGCTTTCCGATGCCAGCACCCAGCCCGGCCCGCTTCCATCGGCACCGTGCGTGCGGCCGAGGATCAAAGGCCGGACCCCAAGCGGGTCCCTTACGCCAATCAGCATGTCATTGGTCAGGGCAACCAGCGAGTACGCACCCTGGACCTGCTTGAGCGCGTCGATCAGACGGTCGAGCACTGTCGCATAGAGGCTGATCGCGATCAGATGAACGAAAACCTCCGAGTCGGTCGTCGACTGGAACAGACAGCCCCGCCGCACCAGGGCGCGCTTCAGCGTATGGGCATTGGTCAGGTTGCCATTATGGCCGACAGCCAGACCACCGAACTCGAATTCGGCGAACAATGGCTGCACATTGCGCAGAAGCGTTGCGCCGGTCGTCGCATAGCGGTTGTGTCCGATCGCCCGCGTGCCAGGCAAACCCGCCATGACCTTGGCATCGCCGTAATTGTCACCGACCAGGCCAATCCCCTTGTGCGCGTGAAAACGCACCCCGTCATGGGTGACGATGCCTGTCGCCTCCTGGCCGCGATGCTGGAGCGCGTGCAGACCAAGCGCCGTGATCGCCGCCGCATCGGTGACGTTCCAGACGCCAACGACGCCACACTCCTCGTGCAGCTTGTCATCGTCGTCGCGAATGACTGGATTTTCGGATTGTGTCACGCCGCCTGATCCCCTTGCGACCGGAAACTGTCACATAATGCCTAGGTTCGGCCCTGTCGAGGATCGAACCATGCCCAACCTTACTGGCTGGGTCCTGTTCCGCCTGCGGCGGAACTGACCGGCGCAGCGGCCGGCGCCGCCGCAGGGCCGATCCTGTCGACGTGCGGCCGGTAGGCCGCCGGCAAGAACGCCACCAGGAAAGTCGATCCGTTCTCCGCGTAGGTGAGGAATTTCGCCCGCCGGATCGCCGACGGCCATTCGGATGGCTGGAGAAAGATCGAAAGGGCGATATAGGCGAGACAGACGATCACCGCCCCGCGCACGAGGCCGAACGCGAGCCCCAGCGTGCGATCGACGCCTGAAAGCACCGAATCCCGCACCATCGAACCAAGCCATGCGCTCAGGATCGACAGGACGATCAGAACAACGATGAACACGATCCCGATCGACACCGGCAGAACCAGTTTGGGGTTTCCCACAATGCCGGTGATCTGGGGTTCGACCAGCGGGTAAGAGACGAAAGCAGCCAGGCCCGCGCCAATCCAGGCGCCGATGCCCAGCACCTCGCGCACAAAGCCACGGGCCAGCGCCAGTAGGCCGGACAAAAGAACGACACCGATCGCGATACCGTCAGCCCAGGTCATCACGCCTCCTCCCCATTGCCGGTCACTGCGCCCATGGCCGCGACAAGATCGCTCAGATGCCCGTATTCCGCGAGAACCATCCCCTCCGGCGCCGACAACCGCCTCGTCCCGCCGGCGACACGACGCGGTAGGGCCGCCCGGCCGAAGCCGAGCTTCGCCGCCTCCTTGAGCCGCAATTCCACCTGCGCCACCTGCCGCAATTCGCCCGACAATCCGATCTCGCCGAAAAACACCGTCTCCGGATCGGCGGGCACGCCGCTCGCGGCGGAGATCAGCGCGGCGGCCACGGCGAGGTCCGCGGCCGGTTCCGAGACGCGCAACCCGCCGGCGACATTGAGATAGACGTCATGCCCGCCCAGTTTCAGGCCGCAGCGCGCATCGAGCACCGCCAGCAGCATCGACAGCCGCCCCTGGTCCCAGCCGATCACCGAGCGCCGCGCCGAGCCCGCGCCATTGGCGGAGAGCAGCGCCTGCACCTCCATCAGCACCGGGCGCGATCCTTCAAGGCCGGCAAACACCGCGCTGCCGGTCACGTTGCCATGCCGCTCGGCAAGAAACAGGGCCGAAGGGTTCGCCACCTCGGCCAGCCCCCGTCCGGTCATCTCGAAGACGCCGATCTCGTCGGTCGCGCCGAACCGGTTTTTTGCTCCGCGCAGGATCCGGAACTGGTGGCCGCGATCACCTTCGAAGTGCAGCACCACATCCACCATGTGCTCCAGCACGCGCGGTCCGGCGAGCGCGCCCTCCTTGGTCACATGGCCAACGAGCATCAGCGCGAATCCCTGCGTCTTCGCGGCCTGGATCAGGGCGAAGGCATTGGCGCGCACCTGGCTGACCGTACCGGGCGCAGACTCGACTGTCTCGTCCCAGATCGTCTGGATACTGTCGATCACGACCAGCGCCGCGTCACGTTCGGCGCGCAATGACCCCAGAATATCGGCCAGCACCGTTGCCGAAGCCAGATTGACCGGCGCCGTCTTGAGATCGAGCCGTTCGGCGCGAAGCCTGATCTGCGCGACCGACTCCTCGCCCGACACATACAGCACCCGCCGCCCGGAAGCGGCAAGCCGGGCCGCCGCCTGCAACAGGAGCGTCGATTTCCCGATTCCCGGATCGCCGCCGACAAGAATGGCAGAGGCCGGCACCATGCCACCGCCGAGCACACGATCGAACTCCTCGATTCCGAGCGGAATCCGCGGCGGCGGCGGCGTCTCCCCGGCCAGACCGACGAAGTCGATCCCCCGCCCGGCCTGAACCGCCGCCTTGCGTCCGGTGCCGGTGGGCACGACCGCCTGCGGCTCGAGCGTGTTCCATGCGCCGCAGGCCTCGCACCTTCCGGCCCATTTCGGCGCCACGGCACCGCACTCATTGCAGACAAAACGGGTGGCACTCTTCGCCATTCAGGCTGCCGCCCCGGACGGACCGCGCATCAGCTGGGCCGCCAGCCGAACCGCGTGAACAGGAATTGGCGCAGCGCCAGCAGCGCTTCGGGCGACGCGGCGATCGGCGCAAGCGCGACCGCCGCACCGTTAACGGTCAGGCTGATTGCGCTCGCCGTCGCCGCCGATTGCAAGGCGGATCCCTGAATCGCCCCAAGTGCAGCCTGCCGCCAGAGCGCGACCGACGCCGCCGGCGTCAGATGCGGCAAAACCATGATGAAATCGAGGCGGCTCGCCGCTGCGACGCCCTGGAACGCCCGCTCGAGCGGTGGCGACAGCGCCTTCGCGTGCCGTATCCCGGCAAGCTCAGCAACTGTCGGCACGTTCGCGAAACGCGGATCCCGTACTGTTCGTCCCGCCTGGTCAACGGTACCGAGTGAACAGATCGCCACGCCACCTTCGGCCTGGAGGGATGCGAGATCGGCAGGAATATCCTCACCAGTCAGCATCACCGCGTCGACTTCGCCAAGCCCGAACGCGCGCGCCACGGCCGTCGTGCCGCGCAGTCCGAAAATCGGCGAAATCGGCACCCCCAAACGCTCGAACGCCAGAATGGCGGCCAGGTCCGGACTTTCCGGCGCGGCGGCGGCGAGGCGGACCGGCGCCGCTTGCGCCAGTCGGCCAGCCCCGCCGCGCAACACGATCACGCCGGAACTGAGTCCGGCGAGGATCGGAATCCACTCACCCGGCCGGAAATGCACGCGCGGATCGCCGGTCAGGAAAGCAATCGACGACTCGCCCGGCAACAGCGCGGCCGTATGACCGTCGGATACCATCAATGTCTGCAGGCGATTTGCGCCGGTCACCCCATCTTGCCCGCCGACGGTCTCGATGCGGAGCGGCGTTCTGGGTGAGAGGATTTTCTCCAGGCCAAGCGCAATCGCGCGCCCCCAGCGATCGGCCTGCCCGCCAGGCAGGCCACCGACAACAATCCGGTAGGACCCGCCAAATGTATCGGCAAAGATCGCGTTGGCAGGCGTAGGGAGATCGCTGGCGCGCGCAAAAGGCAGGGCAGAGCCGGCGATGATCGTTCCAAGCGCACCGAGCGCGGCACGGCGCTTCACGGTTCGAGGCCTCGCGGCCCGAACCTATTGATCGTAGCTGACAAGGGCTTCGAACGGCACATCGAGACGATCCCTGCCTTTCAGGAACGCCAGCTCGATCAACGCGGCGGCGGCCGGAACCTCTGCGCCCACCTTCCGCAGCAGCTTGATACCGGCGGCCATCGTCCCTCCGGTGGCAAGCAGGTCATCGACGACGACAACCCGCTGACCCGGCTGGACCGCATCGGCCTGGATCTCGATCCGGTCCTGCCCATACTCGAGATCGTAGTCGTAGCCGACAGTCGCGCCGGGCAACTTGCCGCGCTTGCGCAGCATGATGAAGCCGCAACCGAGCTTGAGGGCGAGCGGCGCGGCAAGGATGAAGCCGCGGCTCTCGACGCCTGCAAGCAGGTCCGGGTGATGCGCGCGCACCACCTTGGCAAGCCGTCCCATCGCCACCTGCCACGCATCCGCATGGCGGATCAGGGTCGAGATATCGTAGAAGAGGATCCCCGGTTTCGGGAAATCGGGGATGCCGCGGATATGATCCTTGAGATTCATGGCGCCGGTATAGCCGAGGTATCGTCCGTGGCAACCCGATCCGGTGGCGCACGCTTCAAAACCTGCGCCACGCTGAATTGAAGCGGCGCCGCTCTCGTCACTCCTGGGGCGATCGGCTATGCATCGGACCAGCACAGGCGCCGTTTCCGCTCGACGTGGCGGAACGCTTCCGCTACACAACATATAGAGGTAGATATCGTCATGGACCGTCGTTCGCTACTAGGGATGGTAGGTGGGCTTGCGACCGCAGGCTCTCTGGGGATCGCCTTTCCGGCGGCCGCCGCGGAAACGAAAGCCGATTCCCCCTATTCGATCCGCAGCCTCGGCAATCCGAATGCCCCCGTAACCGTCTATGAATATTTTTCCCTCAACTGTCCGCATTGCGCCGAATTCGCCACGCACGCGCTGCCCAAGGTCATCGAAAGCTACGTCAAGCCAGGCAAGGTCTATTACGTCTTCAAGGACTTCCCGCTGAACGAGGACGCACTCTGGGCCGCGCAGATCGCCCGCGCGCTGCCGGCGAAGGCATATTATCCGTTCATCTCGGAACTCTTCCGCACGCAGGATGAATGGGCCTACGCGCCGGGGCTGAAAACGCCCAAGGATTACCAGAACGCCCTGTTCCGCTACGCCGCCCTCGCCGGCATGGACCGCACGACGTTCGACGCCGCCATAGCCAACAAGAAGCTGCGCGCCTTCGTCCTCAACGAACTGAACGACGCCGAGAAGACCTACAAGGTCAATTCGACCCCGACCTTCATCATCAATGGCCGCAAGCGGGAGGGAGCGGTTTCGTTCGACACCTTCTCCTCCTGGCTGAAGGCCGCGTAGGTCCGGCTTGCCCGCGCGTTTCGCCCGCCTGCGGATCAGCGGGTTCAAGAGTTTCGCCGATCCGACCACGATCGACATCCTGCCAGGGCTGACCGGCATCATTGGGCCGAACGGCTGCGGCAAGTCGAACGTGGTCGACGCGCTGCGCTGGGCGATGGGCGAAGCCAGCGCCAAGTCCCTGCGCGGCGGCGAGATGGAGGACGTCATTTTCGCCGGCACGATGGCACGTGCCGCGCGAAATCTTGCCGAAGTGTCGATCACCCTGACCGACACCGCGGGCCTCGCCCCGGTTCCGTTCCAGAACGAGCCGGAACTCCAGGTCTCGCGCAAGATCGAGCGCGGCAGCGGCAGTTCGTACCGGATCAACGGGCGCGAAGTGCGCGCGCGCGATGTCGCGACCCTGTTCGCCGACCTCGCCTCCGGTGCCCGCAATTCTGCGATGATCAGCCAGGGCCGGGTTTCCGCCCTAGTGAACGCCCGCCCGGACGAGCGGCGCGCCCTGCTGGAGGAAGCCGCCGGCATCACCGGCCTGCACGCCCGCCGGCACGAGGCCGAACTCAAGCTGCGGGCGGCCGAGCAGAACCTTCTCCGGGCCGACGACCTGCGCGCCCAGCAGGAGGCGCGCCTCGCCGAGTTGCGCAAGCAGGCCCGCCAGGCCAATCGCTACCGGAACATCTCGGGGTTGATCCGCGACGCCGAGGCTGAATATCTCGCCATCGAACGCGAGCTCGCCGAACGCCGGCGCCGGGCGGCGCGCGCGCAGTTCGCCGAGGCCGAAGCAGCGGTTGGCCACGCCGAAAAGCTTCGCGACGACGTGCTGGGCCGCGAAACCTCGCAGAACGATGCGCTGCCGGCCTTGCGCGCGCGCGAAGCGGACACGCGCACACGCCTCGAGCGCGCACGGATCCTCGCCGAGCAGATCGATGCCGAGATCGCGCGCCTCGAAGCGGCCCGGCGCGAAGCCGAAGCGCGGGTGGCCACCCTGCGAAAGGACCATGCCGGCGCCGAACGGATCGCGCGCGACGCCGAAGCCGCCGCGATCCGGCTGGAGGCCGAGCGGTCGCAACTCGCCGCCGATCACGAACTGGCTCCCGCCCGAATCGAGCAGGCGCGGCGCGAGGCCGAGGCCGCGTCGGTCGCACTCGCCCAGTGCGAAGCCGCAACCCAACAGGCGACGGAAGCGGCCGCCCGCACCCAGGCCCAGCGTCAGGCCATGGAAACCCGGCTGACCCAGGCCCGCGGCACCGCCGGCCAGGCGGATCGCCGGGCCCGCGAAGCCGAAGCCGCGCACGCCACAGCACAGGCCGCCCTCGTTTCTCCCGAACGTCTCGCCGCGGCGGAAGCCACCCGCGAGGCAGCCGAACGGGCAGTGGCTGCAGCTGAAACCACCTATGCCGAGGCCCAGAACAGGGTGCAGGGGGCGGAAACGCGGCGCACGGAAGCCCATGCTGCCGCGATCCGCGCCCGCTCTGCCGCAACCGAGGCGGATGCCGCGGCGGCGCGGCTCAAGGCCGAAACCGATGCGCTGAAAGCCCTGCTCGCCCAGAAATTCGGCCGCGATCCGGACCCGGTGCTGGACCGCATCAAGGTTCCCGCAGGGCTGGAAACGGCACTGGGCGCCGCGCTGGGCGCCGAGCTCTCGGCGGGCGAGCAGGCCAGCGCCGCCCGGCACTGGCGCTCCTTGCCGGCCATCGCGTCCGATGCCGCGCTGCCCCGGATCGGCGAAACGATCACCGCGCCGGATGCCCTCCGACGCGCCCTCGATCACATTCTCCTGCTGCCGGATGGCGAAGACGGCGAAGCCTTGCAGGCGACACTGCGCCCGGGCCAGATTCTCGTTTCGATCGAGGGCGGGGTCTGGCGTTGGGACGGGTTCGTGGTCCGCCCTGGTGCGCCGACCGAGGCGGCAGTCCGCCTCGCCCAGCGCAACCGGCTGGATCAGCTTGACGTCGAGTTCGCCCGTGCGCGGCAGAGCGCCGAGGCCACCCGCGCCGCGCTGCAGGAAGCCGAAGCCGCCGAGCGCGACGCACGGCATGCCGAGGAGGAGGCGCGCACAGCCCGCCGCGCCGCCGAATCGGCCATCGACCGGACCCGCAAGGATCTGCGAACGACGGCGGAGACGGCGAGCCGGCTGGCGGCCGAAGCCGAACGGCTAGCCGCCCGCGAGGCCGCGGCGGCCGAAACACGTGCCCGAATCGAGGCCGAGGCCGGAGAAGCACGCGCCGCGCTCGCCGCCATCGAAGCCGAATTCGCGACACTGGACGACGCCCAGGCCTTTCGCGACGCGCTCGATCGCGCGCGCTCCGCCCTGTCCGAGAGTCGCCGGCGCGACAGCGAGGCAACCCAGGCCCTTCAACGCCTGCAGACGGAAACCGACGCCCGCGCCCGCCGTCTGGACACGATCATCCGCGAACAGTCGGACTGGGCCGAACGTGCGCGCGACGCCAATGACCGCCGCACCGACCTCGGCGCCCGCTTGCGCGAGGCCGAAGCCAGCCTGGAAACCCTCGGCGCCGATGGCGGCGCGCGGGAACGGCGGGCCGAGGCGGGCGCCGAGCTGGAAGCGGCAGAGTCCGACCACCACGCCGCCGCGCGGGATCTGGCCAGCGCCGAAGAGGCCGCACGGCGGAATTCCGCCGCCGCGCGCGCCGCGGAGCAGGATCTCGCCCGCGCCCGCGAAGCCCGCATCGGCGCTGAATCCGCCGTGCGCGAAGCCGACCACGCCTGGGGCACCGTCGCCGAAAAGATGCTGGAGCGCCTGGGGGTCGATCCCGCTCTGCCCGCAGTCGCCGATCCGTCGCCCGACGCCGCCGAAAAGGCGCGGAAGCGGTTCGAGCGCCTCACCCGCGAACGCGACGAGATGGGTCCCGTCAACCTGCGCGCCGATATCGAGGTCGGCGAGATCGAGACCCGCCTTGCCGCGATCGACCGCGACCGCGAGGAGATCACCAGCGCAATCGCAAAGCTGCGCGGCTCCATCGGCCATCTGAACCGGGAGGGCCGCGAGCGCCTTTCGGCCGTCTTCACCGAGATCGACCGCCATTTCCAGGCGCTGTTCACCCGGATGTTCGGCGGCGGGCGCGCCCATCTTGCCCTCACCGGCTCCGACGACCCGCTCGAAGCCGGGCTTGAGATCTTCGCCGAACCGCCGGGCAAGAAACTCGCAACACTGTCCCTTCTCTCCGGCGGCGAGCAGGCCCTCACCGCGCTGTCACTGATTTTCGCGGTCTTCCGCTGCAACCCCGCGCCGCTCTCCGTCCTCGACGAGGTCGACGCCCCGCTCGACGATGCGAACGTCGAACGCTTCTGCCGCCTGCTGGAGGACATCTCCCAGGATACCGGCACCCGGTTCATCGTCGTCACCCATCACCACCACACGATGGCGCGAATGGACCGGCTCTACGGCGTCACGATGCAGGAGCGGGGCATTTCCCGTGTCCTGTCCGTGGATCTCGGTACCGCGGCGGCGATGGTCGAACCCGCCGGGGCGATCGCCGCGGAATAGATTTCACGCTCGCGATATGTTGACTTGGAACGGCAGCGTCGGTAGCAACCGCTGCCGCCTGTCGGCGGGCGTAAGGGTGTGAAAATGGGTGACGAACCGGCTCAGGGGCCAGATGATCGGAGCGATTTCGATCAGCGCCTTGCCGCTGCGCGCAGCCGCGCCGGGCTCGACAAGCCCGCCGGAAAGAGCGCGGAGCAGGACAAGGGGCCCAATCCGTTCAGCGTCGCAACGCGGCTGGGCGCCGAAATGGTGGCGTCTCTGGTCGTGGCTGTCGCGATCGGCTATGGACTGGATCGTCTTTTTCATTCAGCACCCTGGTTCATGATCGGCTTCGTGCCCATCGGCGCGGCTGCGGGGCTTCGAAACGTGTTCCGGGCCATGGGACCGGGCGACAAGGACTGACCGGAGGATACGGATGGCGCAAGAATCGGGGATCAACGCTCTCGGGCAGTTCCAGCTGACCACCGGATTCGGTGCGTTCGGCAAGGCGATCGAATTCACAAATTCGAACGAGATGATGCTGCTCGCCGCCGTGATCGTCACCTCGCTTTTCGTTGTCGCGCTGCGCCAGCGCGCTCTGGTTCCCGGCCGCATGCAGGGCCTCGCCGAGATCAGCTATGAATTCGTCCACAACATGGTGCTCGACACGATCGGCGAGGAAGGCAAGCGCTTCTTCCCCTTCGTCTTCACCCTGTTCGCCTTCATCCTGATCGGCAACATCCTTGGCCTTTTCCCGTATTTCTTCGCCTTCACCAGCCACATCGCGATCACCGGCGCCCTGGCGCTGTTCGTCTTCGCCCTCTCGACGCTGGTAGGTTTCTGGTATCACGGCATCGGCTTCCTGAAGTTCTTTTCCCCCCCGGGCGTGCCGGGCTGGCTGCTTCCGCTGCTGATTCCGATCGAGATCGTTTCCTTCCTCTCGCGCCCGATCTCGCTTTCGGTTCGACTGTTCGCGAACATCACGGCGGGCCATGTGATGTGGGAGGTGTTCGCCGGCTTCATGCTGATGCTGGTCTCCGGTCTCGGCGCGGTCGGCGTGGTGGCGGCGATCATACCGCTCGGCCTGAACATCGCGCTCACGGCGCTCGAATTCCTGGTCGCGTTCCTGCAGGCCTACGTGTTCGCGATCCTGACCTGCCTTTACCTGCACGATGCGATCCACATGCACTGATCGCCTCGCGCTCTCTTCAACCCGCCGGCCCGACCGGCCTCGCTACCGCTTGAACTGAAAGGAATCCAAGTTATGGCCATTGACACCCTCCTCCTCGCTCGCGACGTCGGTGCGGGTCTTGCGACCATCGGCGTTGCCGGCGCGGGCGTCGGTATCGGCAACCTGTTCGGCGCCTTCGTCGGTGCGGTCGGCCGTAACCCGGCGGCGCGCGACAAGATGTTCCGCGACGTTCTGCTCGGCTTCGCGCTGACCGAGGCGGTTGCGCTCTACGCGCTGGTCATCGCGCTCATCATCCTGTTCGCCTGATCCAACGGCGGGGAAACTTCACGCGATGCGTCGAACCACCATACTGCTCGCCGCCACCGCCCTGGGCCTGACGCCGGCAATCGCCATGGCCGAAGGCAAGATGCCGCAGATGGATTTCTCCAATCCGCTGACCGGTGCGCAGGTCGTGTGGATGGCGGTCATCATGGTCGTGCTCTATTTCGTGCTGGCGCGATGGGCCCTGCCCCGCATCGGCGGCGTGATCGAGAACCGCCACAACCGCATCGCCACCGACCTCGAAACCGCACGCCGCGCAAAGGCGGAAGCCGAACACGCGGTCCGGGAACTGAATCTTGCCATCCAGAACGCGCGGGAGTCGAGCCAGGGCGCAATTGCCGAGGCGGTCAACGCCGCCAAGGAACGTGCCCGCGCGCAAACGGCAGCGCTCAACGACCGTCTTAGCGCTCAGATCGCTTCTGCCGAGGCCGAGATCGACTCCGCGCGCCGGACAGCCGTGGGCGCGCTGGCTCCGATCGCCCGCGATGTGGCGTCGAGCTTGTTGCAACGCCTGATCGGCGAGGCCGTCGAGCCGGGCCGCATCGAGCAGGCGGTATCGGCACTTTCAACCCAAGGGTGAGAGATCATGGAATACGAAGCCCTCACCGGTACGCTTTGGGACAAGGGGACTTTCTGGGTCACCGTCGCGGTCCTGATCTTTCTGGCCTTCTTTGGAAGAAAGATCGTCGGCGCCATCACCACCATGCTCGACCAGCGCAGCGCCGCCATCCAGCACGAACTTGACGAGGCGTCGCGCTTGCGCGCCGAGGCTGAGGCCATGCTCAAGGATGCCGAATCCCGGCGCGAGGCCGCGCTGGCACAGGCCAAGGACATGCTGGCCATGGCTGGCCGTGAGGCCGAACGGCTTGCCGCCGACCTGCTCGCCGAAGCCGAGGCATCCGCCCGCCGGCGCGAGCAGATGGCCCGTGAGCGCATTTCGGCGGCCGAGGCCGCTGCGATCGCTGAAGTGCGGGATGCCGCGGCCGCGCTCGCCGCACGCGCCGCCGAGCAGATCCTGAAAGAGACAATCGACGAGGCCCATGATCGGGGCCTGATTGATCAGGCCATCGGCGGATTGCCCGCTGCGCTCAGACAGAAGGCTGCCTGATACCGGCTGGCGCTGCCACCACGGGGCAGCGTCTGCCTCCGGGCATGGCGCAAACCGCTGCCGGTTGATATACCCGGTCGCGTGCGGCCTCACCGTTTCCCATCAGCCGCCGAGATACGAGGTTCACCCATGGCGCGTCGCCGGCAACTTTATGAAGGCAAGGCAAAAATCCTGTTCGAAGGGCCGGAACCCGGCACCCTCGTGCAGTATTTCAAGGACGACGCCACCGCGTTCAACGCCCAGAAGAAGGGCGTGATCACGGGGAAGGGCGTGTTGAACAACCGCATCAGCGAGTTCCTGATGCAGCGCCTCGGCGAAATCGGCATCCCGACCCATTTCGTCCGCCGCCTCAACATGCGCGAACAACTCGTGCGCGAGGTCGAGATCATTCCGATCGAGGTCGTCATTCGCAACGTTGCCGCGGGCAGCATGAGCACGCGCCTCGGCATCCCTGAGGGCACGCGGCTCCCCCGATCGATCATCGAATATTATTACAAGAACGACGCCCTGAACGATCCGATGGTGTCCGAGGACCACATCACCGCGTTCGGCTGGGCCAGCACCCAGGATATGGATGACATTGTCCATCTGAGCCTGCGCATCAACGACTTTCTCACTGGCCTGTTCCTCGGCGTCGGCATCGTGCTGGTGGACTTCAAGATCGAGTTCGGCCGGCTGTGGGAGAACGACGATATGCGCATCGTCCTCGCCGACGAAATCAGCCCGGACAATTGCCGTCTCTGGGATGCCAAGACCAACGAGAAGATGGACAAGGACCGCTTCCGCCGCGATCTCGGCCGGGTTGAGGAAGCATATCAGGAAGTCGCCAAGCGTCTCGGAATCCTGCCCGAGGCCGGGACACGCGATATGAAGGGCCCGGAGACGATGCAATGAAGGTTCTGGTCGCCGTGAAGCTGAAGGCCGGCGTGCTCGATCCGCAGGGCAAGGCCATCGGCCACGCGCTCGAAGGGCTTGGATACAATGACGTGAACGACGTAAGGGTCGGCAAGCTGATCGAACTCGATCTCGCCGAGACCGACCGTGAAAAGGCCCGCGACGCAGCCGACTCCATGGCTCGCCGCCTGCTTGCCAATACCGTGATCGAGAGTTTCGAAATCACCATTCCCTGACCGGCGGGCGTTGCACCGCTGCCGGTCTGCGCCCATCTGCCTTCCGGATGTCTGGTGTGATGAAATGCGGCAGGGGCCGAGGTCGCCGTGCGTAGGGCATTATCGCTCGTTGCCCGGCAGACGCGGTTGCTCAGCAACCGCTGGTACCGCCGTTTGCGGATGGACCTCTGGTTCCCTCACGTGCCTCTGGCGCTCGCCGTCGGTGTCGCCGGGGCCCTCGCGATTTTGCCCACGATCCAGAAGTTCGCGGCACAATATCTCCGTATCTGCTCATCCTGGTCCGTCGATAAGTTGAATCGATTGTGAATTGACGTGACCACGGCGGATACGATTCGACGGGAGGCGTGAACGAGCTTCCTGACCTGTCTCTCCTATCGCACGCTGAGAAAGACGCGCTGATCCGCGCGCTATGGGACGCGTTGCAATCATCCGAGCGCAGGAACGCGGAACTGGCAATCCGG
Source organism: Acidiphilium sp. JA12-A1 (assembly GCF_000724705.2). Lineage (NCBI taxonomy): Bacteria > Pseudomonadati > Pseudomonadota > Alphaproteobacteria > Acetobacterales > Acidocellaceae > Acidiphilium > Acidiphilium sp. JA12-A1. The sequence continues at coordinate 446 of NZ_JFHO01000003.1, read as the reverse complement.
CTTTCGGATGCGGAACGCCGGATTGCGGAGTTGGAGGCGCGGCTAAACGAACCGCCGAAGCGGCCGGACAATTCGAGCCTGCCGCCATCGCGCGGGCAGAAGCCAAACCGGCCCGAGAAAAGTCCGCGCAAGGGGCCCCGCAAAGGCAGTCTCGGCCGTGAGGGTGGCGGTCGCTTGCTTGCCGAGAACCCCGATCAGACGGTGATCGCGAAGGCGGCGCATTGCCAGCACTGCCGTGCCGGGCTGACTGACGCGGATCAGCGCCTCGCGCAGCGCTACGACAAGATCGATCTGCCGCCGATCAAGCCGGTCGTCACCCGCGTCGAACGCTATGCCGGCCATTGTCCGTGCTGTGGGGCGACCACGCTGGCAGCCGTCCCGGAAGGCATGGAGACCGGCACACCATTCAGCCTCAACCTCGTGGCTCTCGCGATCTACCTGCGCGT